>NZ_CALFPF010000018.1 GCF_937919775.1 uncultured Gimesia sp. | reverse complement strand
CGGCTTTTGAGGGACGGAACCACCACTACTTTCATCTATATTTTTTGGCAAGTTTTAAAAAAACCAGGCAAGATAGGGCATTTTTGATAGGAGATGACAACGGTGGTGAACAGAGTCAGCGGGGATTCAATCAGGAACGGTGGTTTTCGAGGTACTCTCGTAACAGTAACGCCTGAACCAAGCGTTTTACGCTGTTACGTTACACTGTTACATTGTTACAGAAACCAAAACACGAAAAAACATGCTGGTTTATACCTGAACAATGGCCGGGGATATGTGTTGACAGGATGCGGTCAGCAGATAACAATGCAGGCTCATAAAGCAGCGATGCATGTAAAGTTAATTTCAAAAAACAAAGTAAAAAACAGAGTGCAAACCTCTACGCGGTGTGCGACTAACCGTAAGGCGTCCGGGGCGGATTTTACACCGCCTTTGAAGCAGCACGTCGAGGTTTGCACTTTTTTTCATGCGCTATTCTCTGCGCAAAGAAAGGTGTCTCTTATGCACACTTCCCTCAATCCCTCTTGCGTCTGCTCTACTCTTCACGAAACCCCAGTAGAGCAATTATTCCAGCAGTCAACCGACTGGGAAAACACGCAGCCAGTCAAACAGTCAGCAGAACGGGCTGAAGGTTGGCCGATTTACTACGTCGATGTTCCCCGTGAATGGGAACCAGGATCGACCAGCGCAATACCGCCAAACGCAAAACGGTTCAATAACTTCAAGATTGCTTCAGAAGTGGCAGCTATGTTGAATCGAGATATCCTGAAGAAACGTAATGGCGGTTCGGTTTGGTCATGGTACATCAGAATCAAGAAACGGTCGGACAGGCAAGGGATTATTTGCGTTAATGTGCCTGGATACCAGAAATGGAAACCAGCAAGCGCGTACGAACTCCCACCAACGAAATTCGTTCTCATGGGGACAGAAAGTGAAGCGGCTAAGGGGTTGGATCTGATCAACAGCAGATTATCTGCCAGTCAGGGAAGACCACAAAGGGCGTTTATCATGTATTCCATCGGATGCGAGACACACAAAGAGTAAGCAGTCTATCGTTTCCCCGTCTGGTATTCGTATCAGACTGGGATTCTTCACACCTCCCAGAATCGCACAGGATGCACTCTAACGCGATGCAAGGCAAAGGCGACTGATACCATTCGTAAACAGACCACAAAAGGGGGAAACGGCAATGGCGAGTATAAAGGTAACGGTGATCAAAAGAGACAATAGCGACAATTATTATGCCCGATGGACTGATCCGGTTACATTTCGGGAACGTCGCAAGAGTACCAAAACGAAAATCAAGCGTGATGCGGAACGGTTCGCGCTGCGACTGGAAAAGGAAATAAACGAGGGCAGCTATTACGACCAGTCAAAGACAAAGTGGGCAGACTTCAAAGAACGATACGAAACAGAGGTAATGCCCGGTTTCGCTATCGAGTCAGTGAATAAGGCACAGGTTATATTTCGGCACGTTGAATCGATCATTAACCCGAACCTGTTGATTCAAGTCGATGCGGACGCAATCAGCAAAATGGTAAAGGATCTACGGGAAACCGGACTCGAGGAAGTGACCATAAAGGGTTATTTGATCTACATCAAGTCTGCTCTGAACTGGGCACACTCAATCGGTATGCTTCCCAGTGTTCCGAATTTCCCAAAGTTCAAACGCATTCGAGAAGAAAAGGCGATGCGTGGGCGCCCTCTCTGCTTGGAAGAGTTAGAACGGATGCTGGAAGCCGTTCCGAGTATCTGCGGCAAAGATCAGGCCGAATCATGGCGGTTTCATTTGCGGGGCTTGTGGTGCTCTGGATTGCGTCTCGCAGAGTCTTTAGACCTGTACTGGGATCGAGAAGACAAACTATCAATTGATCTCACTGGTAAACGTCCTATGCTCAGAATTCGCATGGAGTCAGAAAAGGGAAACAAAGACCGATTGCTTCCGATCGTTCCTGAATTCGCTGCTCTCCTGCAGGAAGTACCAGAGGACGAGCGAACCGGCCCGGTATTCAATCCACAGGCCCGGAAGAAACGAGCCGAACGAATGCTACCGTCTACGATTTCCAAGCAGATTGCCGACATTGGCGAGAAGGCTAACGTGGTCGTCGGTGATAAAGGAAACATCGACAAGGAAACAGGCAAGCGGAAACCCCGCTATGCGTCTGCTCATGACCTGCGGCGTTCATTTGGTGAGCGTTGGTCTCTCAAGGTGATGCCGGACGTTCTAATGCTGCTGATGCGTCATTCTGACATTGATACGACGATGAAATACTACATTGGCCGGAATGCTCAGAAGGCAGCAGACGTGATCTGGGGAGCCGATGCCGACTCTGTGACCAATCTTGTGACCAGTGACCAAAACGCAGAAAATGTAAAACCCAGCAAGCAAGCGAAAGCCTGTAAATAAAGGCGTTTTTGAACACCCCCGGCAGGGTTCGAACCTGCGACCTATGCTTTAGGAAAGCATTGCTCTATCCAACTGAGCTACGGGGGCTGATGAATGGTCCTACTATAGTAGGGGCTCTGGTGATTCGTCAAACGACTGATTCCGCGGTTTTCGTTATGACACGAAAAATGTCAGCGGAAGTCCTGATCGTCCGCTTCCCTTCAGAATCATCCGTTAGATTGAGAGAACTTCTAAGCTTTCGGTTCGGCTTTGACGTAAAGTTCTTTCGGTGCGGTCTCGTAATATTTGAACATGGCCGGGCAGATCCAGCCTTCCATTTCGGAATCTTCAAACCGGTAATAGTTGCCCCCCTGATCGCCGCGCAGCCAGATCAGTTTTTTCTGGTACTCGGGAAACGGCTTTGCCGAGAACAAGAGCCGAAAGCCTTCGTCGGCAGTCGGGATATCCTTCACGATCACGTCGATCATTTCAGGCACCCCCGCCACAAAGGGCTCCTGCACCAGTCCTGCCGAATTGTCATCAAAGACCCACGTCCCCTGATGCCGATAGGGGGCGATTACCATGATCGCGTTTTCGCGTTGACCGGGTCCCGATAATCTCAGTAAGTTATACTTCCACGCGATGCCGACAGAGACCACCACCAGCCCCAGAATTAACAGGCTCACACGTCGCCATTGAAAGCGTGGTTGAGTTTGTTCGATTATCTCGCTCGACATCATTTGTCCCTCGTTTGAAATGCTGTCTTATCTCGCTATCAGACGTCTCTCGCAATCAGACGTCCTTCAAACGACAGTTTAACGGACAGTCAGGAAAATTGCTAAACATTATCACGCTGTTTAAATCTTGTTGACCGTCAGGACTTTAATAACGGTATTCAACTCCGACGCCGGTCGCGCCGGGCCAGGTCATCGGGAACACGGACCAGTATTGATCTGCATGCTGCGTGGCATCGACGGCGTTGGTCGCGATCCAGGCCATCCACCAGCCGAGGAATACCTGCGACGGATAATGCCTGTTGTCGTTAACGCGGGACAGCGGAGCCAGCGTGGAACCGGCATAAAACGCCAGCTTGAGCAGCGGTTTATCGGTCATCTTGGCCGCCGCCAGAAACGGGATGGCCCCCATGAAGCTGTGGCCACTGACCCCGTTATTATCCTGGAACGGTTTCCACATGCCATTGGAACTGGTCTCGCCCGGGCGCGAGGCACCGGTGATGTATTGCATCGCGAGCATGGGAGGCGTACCAACCAGAGTGGCCCGGAGCGAACGTTCGCCCCATTCGCCTGCGATCCCCGCCATCGGAACCCGCTCAAACAGTTTTCCTGCGACCCAGGCGGCCGCGTAAGCCGGCAGTGTGTAGCGACCATTGCCCAGTTCTTTTTGCGCGTGTAATCCATGCAGCCATTCGTCCGAACTGGCACTGTGCACACTGATCTGAAAGTGATTCTGGATTCCGCCGTCCAGCGACGTATTTGCGATAATGGCCCCCACGCCGAATCCCCCCGCTAACCAGGTCAGTGACTCTTTCGAGTAGTAGTTAGCATGGTCGAGTTTCACCCGACTCCAGAGCGTCAGCCGTTCCACATCCAGGTCGCTACCGAAAACCGAATCAGGATCGTCGGTTTCATCTAGAGTCTCGTTCTCGAGAAATCCCTCAACCGTATCCACTGCCGTCGAATCGTCGCTTTCACCGAAATCATCCGCCAACACCTCATCCGAGTCGGCTTGCGCTAAGATCTCCTCCGGGGACATAGGGAGCCAGTCCGGATCAGAGGCACCGGTGCCAACGGAATTGGCCGTTCCCCCCTCTGTATTATCCACGTTAAGCGGGTCATCGGTTTCACGTGACTGTGTGACCTGCTGGTGTGTCTGTCGCTCTCCGGTGACGGGGCTTGTTTGTGGTGCATCGCCTGAGAGAGACGATTTCATACGCCCGACACCCGTGCTCGCGCAACCTGACAACAGCAGAAGCGCAGTCACACACAGGGAGACCAGAATCTGGAATCCTCGCAACCGGCCTGGTGCATCTCTTGTATGCAATGTCAGCGCTGAATGTGATTTCATTAATTGTGATGTATTGAAGACGGGCAGCTAAAGAAGTGCAGTCGAGGACGAGGGGAAGCAGTGAAGGGAGATGTCGAGCTGAGAAGTGAGAAGGAATTAAAAAATGCGGGACGGTGCCGGATTCACAAATACGGGACGAGAGTAATCCAAAGTTGCCCGGAGCGCTCGAGGCAACCGTTCGTATCTATGAGGACAACCTTATCAGGTTTGGAGTAACCCGATCATGATCCTGGAATTTTTCAATTAAGAGCATTAACCTCATTTCTCGTGGTTAAACTGAAATGAGGAAACCATCGATCGGAATAGTAAAGTTCGAAGGCCGCTTGAAAATAGGATGTGGCATCATGCTGCAGTTCCGAGTCGGGTGCAGCCTGCTGATTCAGTTGATGGCTGGACCGATCCAGTTTGAAGCTTTCCGCCGATTTGCCGAACCCGAGCACGACCATGCGATTCCCGGCATCGAGCAGCGCCACATCGTGGTTATGCTGCATGATGGCACGCCCTTTTTTCGGATTTTTCTGAAGCGCATCGTAACCGAAAAAGACCGACCGATAGTCACTGCCCAGCCGCCCCATAATGGTCGGTGCGATATCCAGCGAGCAAGCCAGTGTACTGCAGCGTGTTCCCTGGCCTTTGCCTTCCGGTTGAATCATTAATACCGGTACTCGATAGGAACTCATGGGAAACAGCTGGCTGCCGGTCACACGGGCTCCGTGGTCACCCATCACAACAAAGATCGTATTTTTGTAAAAATCGTGCGATTGTGCTTCACGAAAGAAATAGCCCAGTGCCCAGTCGGCATACTTGACTGCGTTTTCACGCGATTGCGTGTTCTCAGGAATTCGCCCTTCCGGGTAAGTGTAAGGTCGATGATTGGAAACGGTGAGCAGTGTGGCAAAAAACGGACGCCCGGTTTTGTGCATGCTGTCGAGTTCGCCGAGCGCCTTGCGGAACAGGTCTTCATCACTAACTCCCCAGGCATTCGCAAAGATGGGGTTGTCGATGTCTGACTGCTCAATGAACCGGTTAAAACCATTCGACTTCATGAAGGAACGGACGCCATCGAACAGACCACGCCCCCCCGTCATAAACAAACGCTCGTAACCACGCTCGGCGAGAACGTTCGCCAGCGTATAGACACGATCGGAATGATCTCGTTTGAGAATCGATTCCGTGGGAATCGGCGGCATGGAGGTCAGCACCGCCTCCAGTGCACGCGCGGTTCGATTTCCCGTGGCATAAAAATTGTCAAACAAAATCCCTTTGCGGGTCAGCGCATCGAAGTTCGGGGTGAGCTTACGGCCATCACCCAAAACTCCGATAAAGTCAGAACCCAGGCTCTCTTCCAGAATCAGGACAACGTTATAATCCTGTTGGGGTCTCCCCGTATCCACAATGCGGTCGACGGGATTATTCGACCCCTGTGTCAGTTCGTCATGCTCTCCCACAATCTGCTGTCTCAACCGCTGATTTACCTCAGACTTTCCAATGGTGACATAGTTCTCTTTGAAGTCGAACCGGCAAGTCCAGGCGTAGTACACAAAACTGTATAAACCGTTCCAGGTACACTCGTTTGCAACCCGGTCGCGAGAAACCTGACGACTTTCCGCGCCCGTTGCCGTCCACAGGACCATGATTGCGGTGAGACAGACTGCCAGAAAACCATAACGCCGCTTCCAAGGCATAGGTGTCGCGATTTTGCTGTGGAAGCGTTTCCGGAACAGAAACCAGAGACTTCCACCACACAGGCCGACCGTGGCCATAAGCTCGATCAGCGGATACGACTGCCAGATGTTGCAGCACACCTCAGTGGGATAAACGATGTATTCAAAGGCAATGTAATTCAGTCGTGACTGAAATTCATCGAAGAAAATGAATTCCGCAATGCACAGGAACGGCAGGAACATAAAGGCAATAATCCATGCCCCGTCTAATAACAGGCGGCTCGTCTTCCCTTGAACTCTGCTGTTGGAAACGAGAGTGATGTGCATTAACTGAGGTAGCACGAAACACAGCGCGACCAGTACATCGAACTGTAATCCGACCAAAAACAGACTGAGTCCCTGCCACAGGGAGAGTTTTTCAAAATCCGCATAGGTAACCACCATCACGGTTCGCAGCAGCAGCAGGTAGGAAACAGTAATCGCAAAAATGATGGCGATCACGGAATACCGGCCCAGCCATTCCGATAACGCAGAACACCAGATCCGTACGGTAGCAAACAGTCCGGAATGCGTTTCCAGAACTTTATTTGAGCGTAGATCCGCTGCATGCTGCTCTGACTTTGACAGATGGGGAATCGCATCCGATGATAGTGAAATATTTGACATTGATCGAAAATCCTTCTTCGAAAGTCTCATCTCTGATTTATTGCAGGTCGGTTGTCACTGAAGTCATTCAGGAGGAGCTTCGATTTAGCATGCACCGAAACTCCGAATTCTTTAGTAGTTAATGATAAATAAAAATTCTTCAGACGATCTTTGATTTCAGAACCTGCAGATACCTGCCTCCGCAGGAACCGCAACTCCTAAACGTTTAGTATTACACAGTAAAAAAACAGAATCATTCACGGTGGTGCTGGCGCGTTACTTTCTGCCTATCCTCAAGTTCTTCATGTTCAAACAATTCGTGTACTTCAATTCGACCTCCATAGGCATCAAAATCATTAAGGGAAAAGCCGAAGTCATGCAATGCCCCCGCGGTCCAGCTCGGCCAGGGGGACCAGTTGGCACGAGGTGAGGCCAGCGCATCAACGGGTAACCACACAAAACCAATCAAAACAGCCGCCATTAACAGGCTGAATGTCGCCGCTGAACCTGAAACAGGGGTGCGGCGGTTCAATTGGTTACACCTGGCGATTTGCGTGAGTCGACGGGCGCGTTTGGCAACGATACTCTTACCGCGGCCAAACGCCAGCGGTGTCGGAGTCTCGTCCGCCTGCGAGGCGCTATACTCAATGATGGTCAGCAACGTTCGCAAATACGATGCAATCTCCGACGGCGAATCAATGGCTGCCTCATCACAAGCAAATTCACGACTGAGCGCAGACTCCTGCGAGGCCCACCAGACCATCGGATGAAACCAGAAGATCACTTCCACCAGACGCTGCAGGAACAACTGCAGCGGATGTCCGGTTTTGAGATGCTCCAGTTCATGGCGGATGATAAAGTTAAATTTCTGGCGTTCAAATCCGAGCAGGTACTCGGGTACAACGATATAAGGAAAGTGAAATTGCGAGCAAAACGGAGTCGTCAGCCGGGAACTGGTTAACAACTGAATTCGCTGCTTCAGCGGACGCTCAGAGATTCCAGGAATTTCATTCCGGTTTTCAGGGGAAATGAATTCCTCGGGATCAATCGACTGGCAGGTTTTCAGAAATCGATTCACCTGAAAAGAGCGGATCGTAAACACCGTCAGAGAAATCACCGCGCCCGCCAGCCAGACAAAAAACAGGGCGCGTCCCACCTGCATTTCGATGGTCACGAGCGTGGTTACATTCTGCGTACCAATGGCGGCCCAGGGTTGGAATAATCGAGGGTGGGGAAACAGCAGAGCAACGACGATCAGCAGCAGCAGGACCACATAACAGACGGTCCAGAGGCGGCACTGCAGGCGTTCGCTGTTCACCAGCCGTCCCAGCCAGTGGGCCACGATAATCACAATCGTCGCCTGTACGGAGAGCGACACGACCAGCTCAAGAAACTGTGTTGACGTCATGCGTCTTTCTCCAGTGATTGAATCGCCTGTTTCAATTCCTCAATATCCGACTGCGACATGGAATCGCTTTCGAACAGGCTGAGTACGAGCGACTTCACCGAACCGCCAAACAGTCGCTTGGTCAGATCATCGGTCATACTGCGGCTGATTTTCTCGCGCGAGACCACCGGTTCATACACATAGGCGCGGCCTTCTTTCCTTCTGCGGACGACTCTGCGTGACTCATCCAGAATTTTCAGTGTCGTCATCACGGTCGTATACGCCAGCGGGCGTTCAAGTGAATCAACCACATCCTGAACGGTGGCGCGTCCTTTCCGCCAGACGACATCCATGACTTCGAGTTCACATTTTGTCAGATGTAGTTTTGCCATAAAACAATCCTTTCACTCGAATGGATCTCAAGTGCATTGTCGTAATCGAAGTCAAAAACAGGGCGTGGCCTCGCGGGTCACGTATTATTATGTCAAATC
>NZ_CALFPF010000017.1 GCF_937919775.1 uncultured Gimesia sp. | reverse complement strand
CTTTCACAAACAATAGCGATAATCTGCCGGACGTTGCGTTTACGTTATCAGTGGGACTGAACGTCTATGACAACAATTCGACAGCAACGATTAAAACAGGGGCAAAAATTAATCAGGGCCTGGACCTGCAGGCGGCAAGTTCAACGCAAACGGTCACCCTGTCTGCCGACACCACACAACAATTTGTCACTCTTGCCGGCATCATGCATCTAAGAGTGAATTTCAAGGAACTTGGGCGTTTTAAAGCTGAACCCAAAGACGGCAACAATGCCATATCCTTCTTTGGTAACAAATCGGGAAGTTTTGGCTTCGGTGGTTCAACGATGCTGCAGTTTCTCGACAACACGACTGCGGCAGTGGTGGAAGAGGGTGTTTCCATCCACACCGATACGTCAGGCAGCGGTTTGACCGTTGAGGCCAACGAAACGGTTCACTCGACTCAGATTGCTCAGTCGGGTTCCGATTCGGACAAAGGCGCCGTGGCCGCCAGCGCCGTCTATGCCGGACATGAAAGCACGACGGTCGCGCAGGTTGATGCGGGCGCGATCATCGACGGCGGTGCGCTCAACATAACATCATCCAGCGACGTTATTACGGAAGCCGTCACCGGAGGTTTTTCCTGGGGCCCGATTGGGATCGGCATGAGCGGTGGTGTCGTTAACGTCAACCGCCACACAGGTGCGTTTACCGGTCGGCGGAAGTGGTCCGATGAATACGCCGATGAATTACCTTACGGCAGTGCTGCCGGCGTTGACCTACCCGCCGCACTCGGCACGCTAACGGTCGCCGGACTGGCAGTGACCGCTGCAAACAACGGGGTTACAGGCAATTTCTCCATTGTGGGGGCGGGAGCGGTCGGACGAGAATCTTCGAATCCGATCGTCGAAGAATTCAAAGAAGAAGAAGATATCAATGAGCAAATCGATAAGGACCGCAATGCGTTACAGGGCAGCTCGAAGATCGGCGACGGCGACCTGCCGATCGACGACGACAAATCTGCATTCGCCTTCGCTGGTGACGCGGCTGTGAATCTGGTCAGCGACATCGCCGATGCTCAGATCGACGTGGCCGGTTTTTCCGAAGTCACCATAGGTTCCGACGGCGGCGGCGATCTTGAGGTTACGGCGACCGACGACACGCTTCATTGGGCTTTCAGCGGAGCCGGGGCCTATGCTGGTGCATCTGAAGGCACGGCAGTCGCATTCGCGGGTTCCTTTGCCGTCAATAGTCTTGATGTGTATACCGAAGCTCACTTGCGGGACACGTCCACGCCGGAGCGAGATTCATTAGTGCCGGTGAACGTGTCTGGCGACGTATTGGTGACAGCGGAGGCAGCGCAGTCGACTGTTGCGGAAGATGCCTTTGGCGTCTGGGCCATCTCTGGTTCGCTGGGGGTTTCTTCGGCGGACGACAAACACTGGTCGACGGCTGCAGCGCTCAACATGTCGATCAATCTGGTGACGACGGAAACAACCCGGGCATCGATCGGCAACGTGGGACTGACTGCCGCTGCCGGATCGATTACCATCGACGCCCAGAACCACCGCTCCATGAATGCCGATGGCGGAGCCTTCGATGTCTCCTTGAAGAAGGCGA
Organism: uncultured Gimesia sp.; assembly: GCF_937919775.1. GTDB lineage: Bacteria > Planctomycetota > Planctomycetia > Planctomycetales > Planctomycetaceae > Gimesia. The sequence continues at coordinate 17,364 of NZ_CALFPF010000017.1, read as the reverse complement.
AAGAACTGCGTCCAGAGCCCGGCGCTGCCGGCGCTGCTGGTGGCTCGGTGGCCGTCGGTGGCTCAAATTCCATCAATAAGATCGAAAACCTGACTGTCGATGCGCTGGTGGACAATAACACCGCTATCACCAGTGAATCCCTGACAGTCAACGCTTACGCGAATCCCAATATTCGCGCCGTCACCGTTTCGGGAAGCGTCTCTGCGGCGAACGCGGAAGTGTCAATCAACGGGTCTGAATCCGGATCAGTGAACGAGATCAATCGCAAGGTGATGGCTCGAATCGGTGATGAGGACAGGCAAACTGGACTCCGAGGCAGTGCCGGCACTTTGGCGGTGAGTGGTGATGTGAAAGTCGTTGCTAAGGATGAATCGACAATCCTTGCTGTCAGCGGGGGCATCGCGTTCTCACTTGATACGTCACCCAAAGGCACATTCACGGGACTGGCAGGGTTTGCCTGGAGCCATAACTGGCTGGATGAAGAATGCCAGGTGCTTGCAAAGATCGTCGGTTTCACCGTGGGGTCGGACGTAGCAACACCTGGCACGGTGGATGTTAAGGCCTCCTCCGCACCGTCGATAAAAACCTATGTCATACAGTTGGGTGTGCTGGCCAGCCGGGGAGGTGTCGTTGACGCAAATATTACCGGGGCGATATCGAAGAATCAGATTGACGGCTCGGATTCCGGCAATGTGACGGCCGGCATCCAGAACTCGGTGGTTGATGCCCTTGACTCGGTCAATGTGTGTGCAGATGACGAGTCGGCAATTCATGCGACCATTTGGGCTGCCGGTCTGACCGTTTCGGCTGATCTGTTTGAGCTTCACGTTGGTATTAATTACGGCGAAAACGAATACGGCTCCAAGTTAGCCGCGGAAATCGTCAACTCCACTGTCACCGCAGCGGGTGGGGACGTCAGCGTTCAGGCAGTCTCAAATCCTGACCTCTTTACGGAAGTCGGAAATGCGAACGTCGATATCCAGTTCCTTGATAGCGAAAACAAGTTAAAGGAGACACCGGTTTCGATCTCGGTGAGCGACATCGGCACGTTTGCGACGAACACGGTGAGCAACACTGTCGCTTCCAGTATCGATAACAGTTCGGTGGGGGCCGGCGGAAGCCTTGTCGTCCGTGCCGACGACAAGGCGGCGATCGAGTCCAAAAGTTTCGGAAACCAGGTCGGGTTTTCACTCAGCCTTACGGGAGGCAAAGACCTGTCTCTCGACGTGGGGGCCATCACGCAATTTGCGACCAATGAGGTGTCCACCGATTTGTCCGCCCTGATTACCAACTCGCCTGCGAATCCGATTGGCGGGTCCGCAATCACAGCGGACGGGGCATTGTCTGTTACGGCCACCAAACAACAATCTGTCCAGGCGCACATGGAAACCACCAGCGTGGGCGTTGGCATCTCGACCACGGGGATGGCCATCAATCTGTCGGCGGCCACATCGGTCGTGCACAACAGTGTGGGCATCGACGAGCATTCGCGGACATACGCTTCGATTGACAACACGTTTCTCGAAGCTGCTGCTGTCACAGTGAGCGCCGAGGCAAGGCCATCTTTGTACACCAAGATCTGGGATGTTGACGTTCAGGTCGCCGGTGGAGCAACGGCGGCTGTGGCGGCACTGTACGGAGAATCGAAGGCGGTCAACACACTAAAGGAGGACGTTCAGGCAACCATTAAAAAGGGCTCAAAGGTGACGGCTTCCAGTGGTTCAATCAAAGTGCTGGCGAACCTGCTGCCTACCGACCTGCCGGATCCCGATCCGAACTACAGTCGCTATAGCCCACCACCGCAGACAAACATCTACGCCGACACTCACAGCGTCGGCGTTTCGATGGCAATCGCCGTGCCGGAAGAAGGCGTCCCGATCGCTTTTGCCGGAGCCGTGATTCTCAGTGACACGGTCAGCACATCGCAGAGTAAAGTGATCGCCAAAGTGGAGGACAGTGATCTGGACGCCTACACGGACATCTCAGTTTCCAGCAATGATAATACGACAGTCTACGCTGTCGCTCGTGACACGTCGGTCGCGATCTCTGACGCATTATCCGTTGCAGTCGCCGTTCCGAAGGCAGAACAGACAATTGGAAACACCGTCCAGGCAACTGTGGAATCGACGTCTGATGGTGAATCTGAGATGGACATTATCGCTCAGAACGGAGACATCGATGTCACCGCGACATCCGGCGCTCACGTGAAGACCGAGACCACTGTCTGGAGCGCATCAATCGGGGCCGTCAGTGTCTCTGACAGCAGTTCCACGACAACATCAAAGATCTCAGATGAGGCATCCCTTGAAGCAGCGGTGATTGGTAACGGCGGAGCAAATCGACTGCATCTGCAGGCACCACAGGGGAGTGCCAACGTGCGAAGCCGATTTGATGGACATTCCGAATCCAGCATTCATTCTGGTGCCGTATCGGCATCAATCGGTGGATCCGTTGATACGGTAATTTCCAGTTCCGTCACATCCCCCACCGTTTTTGCTTTCATTGAGGGCGTCACCACGGTCGAAGCGTTCGAGAATGTCGTGGTTCAGGCAGATGCCGAGGGCCACGCGCAGAACGAGTCAAAACAGACCTCGGTGGGAGTGGTTTTCGCCGGTAGTGGCCTGAACCAGAACAGCACTGCCGACCCGGAAGTGTCCGCATGGATTGGTGATCCGCTATCTGCCTATGACAATCAGGCACAGTGGCGTCCATCCTTTGAAACCACAGTTGAGGGCGATGAAGGAATCACACTGCGTGCACAATCCTTTATTGATGCGGCGACCGAATCCCAGATGATCGGCGGTTCTATCGGCATCACGGTCCTTTCTCCCGAAAGCCATGCGACGGTGAGTCCGACCGTCAAAGTGGAAGTCGGGCCAGGCACACATCTCAAGAGTCTGAACGCCATTGAAATAGAAGCTTTTGGCGGGCTGGACCAGTCTCCCAGACCCTCCACGTTTGACGCGTCGCGGATCGACGACGATGAGAACACGATCGAGTATGCGGACCTCCACCGTCTGCAGACTGGAAATGTGGTCAAGTACTTGACGGGAGTCGATGAGAACGAGGTCAATAATGATCTCGTAAGCGGACTCGAGTCTGGCAAGGAATATCAGGTTATCGTTGTTAACGACAAACTCGTGCAGCTGGGCTCACAGATCGAAAGCTCTCAGGCTAGCGTCGACGTCGATACAGATCAGTTACGGTTCAACAGCAGAGTCAACTTTCAACAGCAGTTCACGCCCGTATCCGATCTCACCGGGACAGCCGATACGTGGGAACGGGTCGTCACTCAGGATAACCTAAACTCAAACTGGCAGTCCATTGTTCAGAGCTGGGACAAAGTCATCTATCAGCCTGTCTCCCCGGCCCCTGAAGACGCCATCGAAGGTCTGAAGCCGGATGCTACCAGCTACCGGGTCAATCGCGTTGCCGATGACGCGATCATGCTGTGGGAAGCAGACGTCGACCTGCCGGTGCCGTGGGTGATTACCGACGAGACTGTTCAGGCTGATGGGAGTTTTCAATTCACAGATCATAAATTTGAAGACGGCCAGCATGTGACGTATCGGGCAGCAGACCCGATTTCTTTTTCCTCGGGCCTGGTCAACCAGACAGTCACTCTTTCCACGGATAACGGAGATCCAGACCTCTCTGGTGATCCGGAAAGCGACCCCAGCAATACCATCTATCTTGGCAATGGCGTCAACCGTTTCTACGACGACAACGGTTTCATTGACGACATGATTGTTGAATATCGTGTTGAGGCAGCGCCGAATACCTGGTACTGGACAGAAGGGCCGACCCCGGCGCCTGAATCTGATGATACGACAGAACCAGCCGACGCTTTCCACAGTCTCACGGGGACTCAGTTCTGGGCGGGAGGTTCTTCGAGTCAGGGCGGCAGCGTCGTGGGAAATGCCTATGTCAACTGGGCGGTCGACACACCATCTCTGACCTCAGTCGATAATCATTACGCCACGATCGACAACAGCGGCTTGTGGCGTGACGACGCGGGAACAGCGCTGCAGAGCAATCAGTACGTGATCGAGTATCCGCAGTTTGTGCTCTTCCCCAATGAGGATGGAATGAGTCAGCAGGCGGCCAAGATATTTGCCAAGGGAAAGGGTGGGTGGCTGCCGTCCATTACCAGTCAGGAGGAATGGCAGCAGGCGAAAACGGCGGCCGCGGACAACACAGTCTGGCTGGGCGGATCTGATGATGCCCGGGAAGATACCTGGGTCTGGGACGGTGGTGGCCAGGATCCCGAACATGGCAAGCAGTTCTGGGATGGTGGAAAAAACGGGTCGTCCACATTGAGTCCCGCGCCTCCCTGGCAGGACGGAGAACCCAATGACGGGGGAAGTTTTACGGCCGTAAGGAACCGCGAGACCGGCCTGGAGATGCTGAGCGGCGGATACTGGAATGATGAAGATAAGGATACGCATCACACCGCGATCCTGGTGGAATTTCCGCGGTACAAGATCATCACCACGCTACGTGACGGCAAGACAAGCTTCAATTTTCCGGAAGCGCATGAGGATGCCCAGAATCGAAAAGGATGGATTGCCACAATTGGATCCCAGGACGACAACGATCTGATTACCGGGCTGATGACAGACAACACAGAGCCAGCGTGGATCGGGGCTTCCAATGACCAGATCATAGGGGGACTGGAAGACGGTGGGAGGTACAAGGTCGGACTGGCTGCCAACACCACCAATCACCCGCAGTCCATTCAGCTCTATCCTCTGACTGGAGACACGTCAACAGTCATCGCGATTGACAATTCCGGCCTGGCCTCATCCGTCAATCATACTTTTGTTTCCATCCGTGAATTGCCACTGACACGTCTGGGGTCCGGTCGCACTTACTACGTTAATAAAATTGACGCCGATTCCTTTCATCTGGCAGAGACCGTCGGCGGCAGCAATATCATGGTCAGCGGAAAGGACACCGATCCGGATACAAATGACGTTACCAAGACAGGACAGTTCGGGTTTATCGGGACCATGGGCGTGGACCTGACCGGGGTCGGACAGGGACTGCAGAACCTTGTTTTTGATATCGATGATGCCAATGGGACGCAGACTCTCAAGTACGTCAAAGGGCTGCAGGCAAAACCGGACGGAACCGGAACTGCGTCCAGCTATGTTCATGCGGCAGGTGGCACTCTGATTGCCCAGTCGGTCCGGCCACGTTCCACCAGTACGGCCAGTCCGGATGTTGCAATCGTTTTGTCGTCCGGCAGTCGAGTCCAGGCGGCGCGTGATATCGATATCACGGCTCTATCGGCCGGCAATGCGAACACCAGTACGGAAGCCTACGGGGGGGCTATCGTATCAGGCGCCGGTGCACACGCCACATCGATGGTCGATCACAAGGCGAAAGTCCAGCTTTACGGCAATCTTCACGCCAACGAGCATCTCACTGTGGAGTCCAAAATCAGTGATGCTGTCGAAGCGCACGCCGATACAAAAAGCTATGGGGCGCTCGATGCGAATGCCTTGTCCCATACCAGAATCGCTCAGTCATTCACATCCTTGATCGATGTCGATCAAGGTGCCAGACTGTCTGCCGGTGACTCCATCGAGCTGAATGCCTACACCTTTCTCGATGACCTGATGACGTCGAATACGCACTCAGGAGCACTGTTCGGAACGTCCAAAGCCAATCAGGATGACACCAGCGGTATTCACATCGAATCCAGCGGGGAAAATAAAAACACAACGGAAATCAATATCAGCCGGGCACATCTGCTCGCCGATGAGATCTACCTGAATTCCAGAGTGCTCGGAATTGATACCGCGCCGGACGACACGGATGGCGACGTGGTGGTGGCCTTTGGCGGTGGAATGCAGAACGCCAATCAGGCTACGGCTACCGTGAATGTCAATGAAACCACTTCGGTCAAAATCAATAATAATGCAAAACTCGTCGGCGACAGGGTGGAAATCACTGCCACTCAACAGGACCTCAACCTTCACACTCGATCACACACACGCCGGGGTCGCGCCGCTTCAAAGTCGGAAGCTGAAATTAACTATACCGGGACGTCACAGATCACCAGTTCTGCCGGAGCCACGGTGGTCACGGAAAACCTGGTGGTGCAGGCTGGTCAGCTCATTGATGACGGTGATATCAGCGCAGTCACGGACAGTGACCGGGGCGACTTTGAACCGACCTACGATCCGAATTCCAATCGTGAGATCGACTGGAATGCAACGGTTCTGGGCCGCAGGCAGGCCACGCTTGATGTGGATGCCGACGGTACGATTGTTGCCGCCGAGGGGCTGGTCGTTCAGCCGTATGAGTACGTGGCCAGCAGCGCTGCCTTCCCGAATGGTTTCACCTTTGCCCAGGCGCAGACGCACGCCGAAAGTCTGGGGGGACGTCTGGTCACAATTCGTTCCGCCGCAGAGCAACAGCTGCTTGAGGAATTTATTGCCACGCAGCCTGGAACAGACGATTTCTGGATTGGAGCCAGTGACGAAGGGCACGAAGGGACGTGGAAGTGGCTGGAAGACGAACAACAGGACGTCACCTTCTGGACACAGACCGGTGATGAGCTGTTCTGGACGGGCGGTGCTTCGGGTCACGCCGTGGACAACGGGTACTCGAACTGGGGAACCAGGTATCAGGTCATTGATCAGTCACAGTCCCTGGCAACCGACGGTGGCTTCGGTGGCCATTTGGCACAGTCATTCCAACCCGGCACGAACAACATCACTGGAGCGAGTGTTCGAACGTCCCCTTACAACTCGAACGATGTTCCGGCGGACATCACTATCGGGTTGTATGACCAGCTACCTGGTTTCGGTGGCAACCTGTTGGCAACGGGAACTGCTTTAAACGTCCGGGCGGGAGAATGGGCCGTCGTAGATTTCGGTGGTCAAGTCTCGGTAATTCCAAATACGACGTACTACCTGGATATCCTGTCCTCCGAATTAGCCTTCACTCACTACTACGGAACAGAGGAAGACTCCTATCCACGGGGTGAGATGTTCACGCAGAATGGAACAGTATTCGACCATGATCTTGCATTTCGAACGTTTACTGAAGTGGACATTGCCGGGCCGGCAGGAGACGGGAACGATTACGCGGCACTGCGAATGTCAACCGACGATCGAGGCAATCTGAACTCCGACTGGATTACCGCTCACGCCGACGAACAGCGTTACTACGTACTGAAAACAATCGACGACAACGGCAGCCAGACTCTCGAACTGAGAAAGAATTCTGCCCGTGAATCCGGTACCTGGACATGGCAGGAAGCGCTGGCCGACGCCGCGTCTCACAGTCCGGCAGGGACGATTGCCGACGTCCAGTCGGCCGCGGATGAGGAACGATTACGGGAACTGTTCCATGAGGAGTTCTGTGAGGGACAGAATAATCCCCGGGAAAAATGTCTGCCTGATCACGAATACGTCGGCCTCTGGATCAATGCCAGCGATGAGGTCACCGAAGGCGAATGGACCCGACCGGTGAACGCCTTTGAAAAGTGGAACTCGGGCGAGCCGAACAATTTTGAAGGCAACGAAAACGCCGCTCAGTATCAGGTCTCCAATCACACATGGAACGATCTTGACGGAACACAGGAACTGCCCTTCATTGTCGAATACGATCAGATCACGATTGAGTCTGTATCGTTTGATGATCCCCAGCCGTCTGATTCCATCGCCGGCCAGAGCTACGACTTCAAGATCAGTGCCATCGCAGCATTGGATGTCACGTTCACGACCGATACGGCCACGGTGAAAGGTACGCCATTATTTTATGCCCACGCGCACGTCGATCTGGAGAATCACTCCAGCCGCGATCTGGTGGTGGGCGATGTGGACCTGGTCAGTTTTCCGTATTCCCCGAATGTCAGTGTCATTAGTGCCAACGACAACCTGAATTACACGACAACACTTCCCGCCGGAGAGACCCTGGGAGGGCAGTTTTATGCTCGCAATCTGTGGTCCGATCCGTCCACGGCAACGCCACTGCTGCAGATCAGCGGGACGATCAACAATCCCAGTGGCATCGTTGAACTGAAGAATCTGTCCGGTGACATCACAGGTGGTGGCGGGACGTCACGTGGCGTCATTGAGGGCCATGAGATTTTCATCGATGCCCCTGACGGAGCCGTCGACAGCGGAGATTCCGACGAGACATTCCTGATCCGACTGCACGACGCGCGACTGTTGTCGCCTAATCTGTCGGTGATTGCCGGTGAACAGCTTACGCTGGACGTGCAGGCCGAGCCCGATGAAACAGGGCGTGCCCGCGGCGTCGATCGCCTGGAAGGCAGCGTGGTCGATATCGGCCTGTTGGCCTGGAACGATTATTCCATTCTGCAGGATGCCCCGGTCGGTTACTGGGACCTGAATGAAAAGACCGGAACCGTTGCGCGTGACGCGTCCCATTCGGGCGTCAACGGAACCTACGCCAATGTCACGCTGGGTGTGGACGGGCCCATTAAACAGCAACCGGATACGGCGGTTTCCTTTTCGGGAACAGGCTCTGTCACGATTCCGGATTCTTCCAGTCTGTACGGGAATCAGGCTCAGACGGTCACAGGCTGGTTCAAGGTTGACAGACTGAGTTCCGACTTCCAGCCCGTCTATTTCAAAGGTAACGAGGGAACCGGTACGACCGATTACACTGACAGTGGAACAAATCGTGAAAACACCTTCTGGGTAACTCCCACGGGCCAACTGCACTTCAGTGTCACATTCACTGACAGCTCGGCCCAGGAAGCGTTGACCACCGCTGAGGATCCGGTGGAGGCCGACACCTGGTATCATTTCGCAACCGTTGCGGATCTGGTCCAGGGGAAAATGAGTGTATACCTGAACGGAGAACTTCTTCTGACTCATGACACCGGGACGGATCACAGCATTCAAGATACGCCCGGAGCCTGGTGGCTGGGGCAAAGCCCGTCCGGCTCAGAGCTCTACGGCGCACTGGACGACTTCGCGATCTTTAACACTGTGCTGTCCGAAGATCAAATTGCCCGCCAGTATGACGCGGGAATAGCTGATGGTCCCTATCCAGTCGATACTCACTACGTCATCGACGGATTTGTGGCGGACCTGCAGTTAGACGCACTGCACCGTGAAATCCGGTCCGCGGGTAATCTGACCATCACCGGGCGTGACGCGGATGGAACTCCCTTGGCAGGAGCGGTACCCACGGACAGTCTGCCGACGGTCCAGATTCAGGCACATGTCGAAATCGCAGATCTGACAACCGGCCAGCTCACAGTCACCACCAATGGAGACATTCATCTGTCAGAGGGAGTCGATTACATCCGTGAAAAGATCGACGGGACTTTCAGCTATGCTCAGGCATTTACAGATGCCGGGACGAACGGTCGCTGGCTGACCACAATTTCCGACAGTGACGAACAGAGAATTGTCAGAACAGTTGCTGAAGGTGAAGCCGTCTGGTTTGGTGCGAACGATGTGCGTCTCGAAGGAGACTGGAACTGGGTCGCAGGAGAGGTCCTCACAACACCATTCTATCTGGGTGATTATCGAACGGGAAACCTTCTGACGGAAGGCAGCGAACTCACGGAACACAGCGAAATCCGCGAGGCCCTGGCCGATGTCTACACCAACTGGGCTGTTGATCCTCAGGGATTCCAAACACAACCCGTCAATTCCTACAGCAACGAAAACTTTGCCGTCATGCGCAGTGATGGTTTCTGGGATGATGTTGCCCCGGTCTGGGATGCACCCAGCGTTCAGAGCGAACAGGTCTCCTGGCTGGATGCTGTCCGGCAGTTCGCCCCGGTGGGATTCTGGCGTCTGGGAGAAGCCGCAGGAGAGATCACTGCCGTTGATCTGAACAACACGATCAACGGAACCTATTCGGGTGTCACACTGGGTGTGGCAGGAGCCATTTCCTACGACGGAAATACGGCGGCTGGATTTGGCGACGCGGCGTCGAACAGCCATGTCTCGATTCCTGACAATATCCGGTTGCACGGAGATCAGGCGCAGACCGTCACCGGCTGGTTTCAGGTCGATGATCTCGATGAGACATGGCAGGCGGTGTACTTCAAGGGCGATCCCGGAAATAACCCGACCGATTACATCAACAGTGGACAGAATCGTGAAAACACCTTCTGGGTCAATTCCAGTGGATATTTGTACATGGCCATGTCGTTGAAAGACGGTAGCACGGAGCTGACTCTGGCTACTGAAGCAGGTCTCATCCAGCCAGGTCAGTGGCATCACTTCGCCACAGTGATTGATGCAGAACATGGTGAATTAAAGACTTACCTGGATGGTAAGTCCGTCGCGCAGCTGGAGATTCAGCCCGGAGATTCAATCCGTGACACAGGTGGTGACTGGCTGCTGGGAAACAGTCCTTCCGGCATGTCCAGCCTGCATGGTCTGCTGGATGAATTTGCGATCTACAACACTGTTCTGACCGCTGACCAGATTGAAAGGCAGTATTCTGCCGGAATTTCCAGCGGCGACAGCGAGGTTCTGTTCTGGCAGGGAAATTCAACAGGATCAGCTGTCGATGGTGCCTATACGAACTGGAATACGGGTGAACCCAACAACAATAATGATGGCAACAGCGAAAATCATGTGGAGCTGAAGGTCTACACAGATTCTGCCGGCACTGTCAGTTCCTACTGGAATGATGTCACGGATGATCAGCAGCAGTACTACGTGCTGAAAACCCTTGATGTGGACGGCAACCCGTCTTTCAAGCTCCGACTAAACGAGGCTGACACGGAGGGGCAGAAGTTCACCTGGCAGGAAGCTCTGGTGGATGCGGAAAATCGCGGGGGAGTGGTTGCCAACATCACCAAGCGGCAGGACGAAGAACTTTTTATTCAGCTCGTGAAGGATGCCTTCTCGCTCGCGCAAGGGCATCCGGTTTCTGTCTGGGTCAACGCAACCGACGAACTCATCGAAGGGCAGTGGCGACGACCCGTCCAGGTGCGTGGCAATCCCTATGTACTGGAAACACCACAGGGCCTGGATTTTGTGGACGGGACCTTCACGTTTGCAAATGCCTGGTTTGATGCGTATCAGCGTGGCGGCTGGGTCGCCACAGTCAACTCAGCCGAGGAGCAGGAGTCGATCGCCGCTCTGGCGGATGGCCGGGAAATCTGGCTGGGAGCCTCCGATTCGCGTTCCGAATCCTTCTGGCACTGGCTGGAGCCCGCCTACCGCGATGTCCCGTTCTGGAAGGGCAATGGTACCGGAGCGCCTGTGGAAGACGCATTCACCAACTGGAACAACTATCCGGACGACGGCTATCCGTCCGAGCCCAACAACGATGGAGGCCACGAGCACTTTGGCGAGGTTAGCGCAGACGGAGGCTGGAATGACCTGCCCGTCACTTCGACACGTCCTTACATCGCTACGACACGAGTCATCAGAGGGGCTGGACAAACCAGTACACTGGGACAAACGATGCGGGTTGCCAGCATCACTTCGTCCGCCGGCAATGTGTGGCTTGACGCACCGGGCGATGTTGAGATCGATGGCGTCATCCAGACGGGAGCCGAAAACACGTTCACATGGAATGGGACGGGACAGGTCTTGAATGACACGGCGGATCCCGGTTCCGCGTCAGACTTACAGATTATCAGCGCCTCGCTGCAACTCGCAAGTATTGGTGGACTGGGCAGTGAAGCCGTCCCGCTTCATACTCAGGTGCAGTCCCTTCACGCCGTAGTACCGATTCATTCCATCTACGTTCATAATGAAGGAAATCTGGTTGCAGGGGATCTGGCGGTCAGCAAAGGAGATCTGCAGATCGTCACCGAAGGCGCGCTGGAGATCGACGGTCCGCTGTCCGTGGAAGGTGGCGGCTACGTGAATCTCGTCGCCAACGGCTCCAAAACAGTTCTGGGTATGATCGAAGGGGAATTCACACACGCAGAAGCCGCTGCCAACGCCATCACCCGAGGCGGTCGCCTTGCCGTGATCCTGACTGAAGAAGATCAGCAGGCCGTGGAAGACGCCGCAGCCGGCAGCATGGTCTGGATTGGCGCGACGGATGAGGCTCGGGAAGGCGACTGGCAGTGGTCCATCGACGCGAGCACAAAGGAATCGTTCTACGCAGCACCGGTTCAGTTCTGGAGTGGCGATGCAAATGGCTTATCTGTCAACAATGAGTATCAGAACTGGAACATCGGCGAACCGAATAATTCCAACGACAACGAAAACCACATCGAACTGTATGCCGCGGGAGGATCTGCCTATGGTACATGGAATGATCTGAACGGGGATCAGCTTCGCCATTACGTTTTGGAAACCAACGGAGAACTCAGTTTAAGTACCCTGACGTTCACATTTGATGGGGCGTTGAATGACGCTGCAAATCGGAACGGCCACGTTGCCAGTATCACGTCATCAGAGGATCAGCAGGCGGTTCTCGCCGCCGCACATGGCAACAATGTCTGGATTAATGCCACGGATGAAGGCCATGAAGGCGAGTGGTGGCGTCCGGCCTCGGGCTATCCCGTTAATGGACACTATGAGAACTGGGCCGAGGGACAGCCCGACAATTATCAGGGGCTGGAACACTTTGGAGGTCTGCGTGTTGATGGAACCTGGAATGATTTTACGGCGGAAAACACCCTGCCGTACGTCCTCGAATATGACACCAGTCTGATCATCGGAGCTCCGGTATTTACGCACGGGGGCGATGGCAATATCAGTCTGATCGGAAGTCACGGTGTCCGCATCGAAACAGAAATACAATATATTTCCGGCAGTGATGTTCATATTGGCGGACAGGATAATCAAGTGAACTACGCCCAGGCGAAAACAGACGCCGCACTGCGGAATGGCTGGCTGGCGGTGCTCACCAGCGACCAGGCCATTCAGACCGCTCTCACCGCAATAGACGGCCGTACGGCCCTGGCGGGCGGCACAGATGAGGGACACGAAGGCGACTGGAGATGGGTGGATTCGCCGATGCTGCCCGAGGACGGCGTTACGTTCTGGCTGAATGGCGAGGAACAAAACGGACTGCCGGCCTACTGGAATAACAGTTCCCCCAGCCCCGAACCTAACGGTGGGGTGAATGAGAACATTCTCGAAATCGAAGGCGACGGAAGCTGGAATGATCTGGCTGCGGGTGATCTACGCAATGGATACCTGCTGCAGTTGCCCAGTGTCTACACCGGAGGATACGGACAGATTGTGATTACAGCCGGAACCGCATATGACAATCAGCTGCGCCACGGCAGCAACACCGCCGATATCTGGATGCAGGACGGATCCTCCGTCACCAGTGAACATGGCAACATTGCGCTACTGGCCACACAGGATATCTGGCTGAGTAATGTGGCCACGTCCTGGAAGACAGATGCTGCTTCACGAATAGGAGACGTCCTGATCGTGGCCGATTATGATGGGATTGAAGGCACGTTATTCGACACTGTGGGCGCCATTTATGACAATCTCACCGGCGATGCGCTGAATGTGACGGCTCGTCACGGAGTCTTTTCGGCCGAAGGAGCGTGGCAAAATTCAGGCCATGGTGTGGGGGCCTCAGGTAAACCCCTCCACACACAGATTCATTCCATCGCTGCGATGACGGACAATGGAGATATCGCCATCAGGAACCATGGCGACCTGACTGTGGGAAGTGTCGGCATTCAGCTTCAGGGCGTGATGTCGGACATCGATCCGTTCACTCAAGTCGTTCCGGTTCAGGAACTTTTGCAGTATCAAAGCGATTTTTATAACTCGAAGCCGGACCTGACCATACCGGGCTACTTTCAAGTGGGGGGGCTTGCCATTGTCAAGACGTCCGGGGCGTCGCATGAAACGGCTTCGATTGACGTCAGTGCACAGGGCAGTTTAACCGCCCACGCGGCAGTGCCGATTCTGAATATGACTGCCGGTCACATTACCCTGAAAGCACTTAGCGACTACCCGCTTCATCAACTCTCTGTGACGATACCCGTGTTTGCGAACGGAGGGTTGCAAAATATCCACCTTTCTGGGGGCTCAGAGCACGTTCCCATCGTCGTGCCACTCTCGGTTGATTCGATTGAATGGTACCACCACATTAATGTTGAGAGCACCCTGCTTGAAGGTGGCAATGCCGAAGTCAGCATTTCGCGTGACGAAAATGCCACAACTCTGCCTGATACTGACCTGCGTTATGTCTTTTCCACGGTGCAGTCCGATGTTGCAGCGGCCACCTATGCCGACGGTTCTACGGAGACCAGCTATTCTCTGGAACTTCCAGAAGACGGAGTCCAGGTCGTCTTTCTTCGTGTGCTGTATCCAAACGGTCAGTCCACCGATTATACCAGCGTGTTTACTGTGGCCGACGTTGCTCCGACTGACCTCGCGGTACTCACTCCGGCCGATCCCATTACGCCGGGGACGCTGCAGACTCTGACGGGACAGTTTGATGACCTGGATGTAAACGATCAGCATCACGTCACCATTGACTGGGCAGACGGTACCGATGACGCCGTCATCGACCTGCAGAATTCGGCTCGCAGCTTTACCGGTTCCCACACCTACACCGCCCCGGGACGCTACGTGGCCACCGTCACTGTCACCGACATCGAATCCGGGAAGTCCACCTCGTCCAACACGACTTACTTTGTCAGCGGAGTTGCACTGCAGGAAGGGACGCTGAACATCATCGGGACATGGGAGTATGACCGCATTCGTGTGAACGGTGGCCGAAGCTGGACACATGTCGTTGCGCACATGAATGGACTGCCGCGACAGTCGGAATGGATATCCACGTCCGACATTCAGCAGATCATGTTCCGCCCCTACGACGAAGGGGACAGACTCAGAACCATCGGTCCGGTCTCATTCCCCATCACCCAGGTGACAGTCCCTCTGAGTACGCCATCATGGACAACCGAAGGAAACACAAAGACGACCGATGAATTTCAGCCTGTCAGCTGGAACCCTGTATCGGGAGCGACGGAATACCAGGTCTGGTACACGAATGTGTCAACCGGGGAGAAACCGTTTCTGCTGGCGACGACGACTCAGACCACCTTCACGCCAACTCGGGCTTTGCCGATTGGACAGTACAACATCTGGGTCAGAGCGCAACGGGACAGTCAGAACTCTGCCTGGGGCCCCGGCCTTGCGATGCGGGTCTGGTCCCGCGCCACACTGCACACGCCGGATTTTCAGCAGACCAGCCTGACACCAGCGCTGACGTGGGACGCACTGAGCGGAGCCACCTCATACCGCATCTGGTACGACAATATCACCACAGGCGCTCGGCAGGTCATTGACACCACTGTTACCGGCACCTCCTTCACGCCGTCACAGGATCTCGGTCTTGGTAAGTATCGCGTCTGGGTGGCGGGCATTGCTGCCCGCGGAATGCAGGCTCGGTGGTCTTATCCGATTGATTTCAACGTGGGCCCGCAGACAGTTTCTCCGATCATCCCCGCATTCACGCGACGTCCTGTTTTTGAATGGACGTCAGTGCCGGAAACGGGTTCCTATGAGCTTTACATTCACACCCGGTCAGGCGTGCTGCAGCCAGCGGGCATCAGCGGGACATCCTGGACTCCGGACACGGATCTTCCGAGTGGGGCATTTTACTGGTGGGTCCGGGGCCTGACGGACAGCAATATTGCCGCCCCGTGGAGTGAACGAGCGGCAGGTGATACGGACGGCCGTACCTCACTGATCACACCAACGGGGGCGGGCTATTCGGGTACGCCGCTGTTCCAGTGGCAGTCGGTTCAGAATGCGGCGACCTATATTCTGCACGTGCAGCGACTGTCTGACCGTCAGGTTGTGATTCGCCAGGACTCCCTGACAACAAATACGCACACGCCCGCGACGGCCCTGGTCAGTGGAGCGTATCGAGTGTGGGTGCAGGCCATCAGCCGCACAGGCCAGCCAGGTTTATGGTCGATCCCCGCTGACTTTACGGTGGCCTCAGTCATCGCTCCGGATGCTGCCGTCAGTCCACTGCAGCACATCCTGACCGTACTGCCGACGGGGATCCCGGGTTTACTGGCAGATGACGATGTCCGGACTATGGCGGCAAGTGTGCAGTCGTCTGATGGCCGGTTCACCGAATCCAAAGCCGTCGACTCTGTCAACAAAACCGATACTGATGAGGCCTCCGATACTGAGACCGGACAGACGTTTCAAACTCCGGGCATGAGTTCCGAAGCTGCTGACCGTCCGGTGACTGTGATCACCGAAGAACCTGAGGATTTCACACTCGTCGATCAGCTGATGTCCGGGCTGTCCGAGAGAAAAACGCTGCCGGAAACATTTCTGGATAGCTCGTATTAGTCACGGCCATTAGATTTGGGTTAGCGCATAGCGAATACGCTCCATTGACCAGGTAAGGTCGATGAAGACAACGCACGACTGAAGAACCACGCTCCATCGAGGATCCCTTCCAACCAGAGCGCTGCACTATTCGCCCGCCAAGCGCCCGCAGGGTCAAAAAAGATACCGAACGCGAAGCTCTTTGACAATGAGGTTTTGGAAACACAAATCGATCGCGATTTCAGTCGAGCATCAACTGGGAAATCCGCCTTCAGACCGTGGAAATCGAGTTGCCCCACGGTGAGTGCGTTCCTTCATCGCAAAAGGACAACGATTCGGTGCAGATCATTCCCGGCTTCTTTAGCAGAGCCTCGATCTGTGCATTCTGGAACTCAATGATCTGTTGCTGACGCTGCTTCACCATGCCACAGAGGGCGGCCAGCAGGACGTGCCACGGCTGGAGAATGAAGGATATGGTTGACGCCGAAAATCGTCAGTTTCCGGTGCCGAGAGGTGAAATCAAGCGGCTGAGATGGGACACTCCGACTTGCCGCGAACCACTGATTTACTGGCAGTTGGAGTTCGGCCGAGTTTTTTGACCCTATGGGCACGAAAAGAGATGGCTCGAGACATCCGCTACTACAATTTTGAACGCCGACATTCAGGCATCAAATACTGCCCACCAGCTCAGTTTGAACAGATCATTAAACTCAAAAATAAGAGAATGACCTGTCCCTGAAACTGTCACCACCTCAATTCGTCATGATCCGAGATCATATCTGAGCAATATCCGCCCATGCTTGACGGACCAACGATCCGCCACTCATCGTCCGGAGCAGCCCACCTCCGGCCTGCCAAACTCGCAACGCATTGATAGCAAGCCATTTGCGTCACAGAAAAACTACAGACATTTTCTGATGTCGCAGTCCATTTTGCGCATAGGCTAATATTAGGGCGTTTTGTGGACGGCTCGGGGATCGGGATGTTGAATTGGCAGGTTAACTTCAGACGTGGTGCGTCTTTTTTTCCTTGATGGCATCGAGCTCAAGTTCAAACAACGAGGTTCCGGTCTCCCACCATCGACCGACCTCGGCCAGCATGTTGGATAACGTAA
>NZ_CALFPF010000016.1 GCF_937919775.1 uncultured Gimesia sp. | reverse complement strand
GCCGCCATGCAGGCACTGCGGTTCATGTGGACTTATGGCGATGGACGCATCAGTAAAGAACGTCTGCGCCAGTCGATGCAGCTCTTGCTGGACCGCCCGGAACTGACTGATCTGGTCGTCGCGGACCTCGCCCGCTGGAATGACTGGAGTGTCCTTGACCGCCTGATGGAAATGTACGGTGCCGAGGATTACAACATCCCGTCGATCAAACGGGCCATCGTCCGATATCTGCTGGTCGCCTCCAAAGGCAAGAACAAAAAAGGGGACGGCCCCGATGCGGAAACCACAGAAAAAGCCAAGCAGTTGCTCGACAAATTGCGCAAGGAAGACCCCAAAACGGTGCAAAGCGCCGAGCGTTTCTTTTTCCTGAAATAAGGATTCGACGGCATTTTGTTTTTTCGGCTTGCGAACGTTGTCAGCAGATGCGGTGTTCCGCTAGAGTAGCAGTACAGGTTATCTCGTATCCCAACACTGTAACGATAGAAGAACACTGATCATGCCTCGTACGATCTGTACTGCGAAAATGTGTGAATTTGGCCCGCATTTTGAAATCCTGCAAGCGGGCGGATTTGAAGTGGCCACGGTGCCTGCAGACGTTGATTTACGGAAAGAACCACACCGCGTCGTAGAACAGGTGCAAGGTTACGAAGCCGTCATTGCCGGTGCCGAACCCTATACCAGAGAAGTGCTCGAACAGCTACCCGACCTGAAAGTGATTTCACGTTATGGTGTCGGCTATGACGCCGTTGATCTGGAAGCCTGCGATGATCTGGGAAAAGTGGTGACGATCACACCGGGAGTCAATCATCACTCGGTAGCAGAACAGGCGTTTGCCTTGATCATGGGAATCGCCCGCCTGTCGCGTTCACAAGATCAGGCGGTCCGTTCCGGAAAATGGGAGTGGCATTTAACACCGCGCGTCTGGGGCAGCACGATTGGCATTATGGGTATGGGCCGCATCGGTCAGGCAGTCGCGACGCGGGCCATCGGCATGGGCATGCACGTGCTGGCCTACGATCCTTACCCCAATACCGCGTTCGCCGTCAAACATCAGATTAAACTCGTCGCGCTGGACGAACTTTTGAAACAGTCGGATTATGTCACGCTGCATCTGCCTGTCACCCCTGACACACGCGACATCATTAACAGAGACACACTGGCGAAAATGAAACCCGGTTCTGTGCTGATTAATACCGCACGCGGAGGACTGGTCGACGAAGTCGCCCTCGTGGAAGCGTTGGAATCCGGGCATTTACGCGGCGCCGGCCTGGATGTTTTCAAAAAAGAACCTTTAACTGTTGAAAGTCCGCTGATCAAGCTGGAAAATGTATTGCTGAGCTGTCATACGGGCGGACTGGACCAGGAATCGCATCGAGACGCCTATGCGATGGCGGCTCAGAATATCGTGAAATTGTATCAGGGAGAATGGCCTGAAGAGTGTGTTGTCAATTTAAAAAATACGACAGACTGGAACTGGTCGCGTTAACTCTTTCGATGAACCAAGCATGTTGACATGCTCAGCAGCAGGAAACTGGATGCCTCCATCATGACAGCCCCCCATTCCAGTTTTTTGAAAATCAGCCCCCGCATTTCCGTCTTGCCGCTGATTCACGGGAGCGGCGATTTCGCGATTGAAGTCCGCCGCGTGATGTTGACCAACCAGTTTGACTGCCTGGCCGTTCCCCTGCCGGCCTCGTTTCAAACAAACGTCGAACGGGCGATCACCTATCTGCCCAGCATTACGGCAGTCCTGCAGGAAGAACCCCCGATTACCAGTTCTGCGCCGTGGGAAGCAGCGGACGAGGATGCCGATGAGGAGGACGTTCAACGCATCTTCAGTTATGTCCCCATTGATCCCTGTCAGGGAGTGGTCGCGGCGCTCCGCATCGCCATAATGGAACGCATCGATCGCCATTTTATTGATCTGGAAACACAGCGTTTTGAAAGCATTTCCGCGTCATTACCCGACCCGTATGCACTGAAGAAAGTACCTCTCGAAAAATTTTCCGCCGCCGTTTTGCCGGCACTGAAAAAATTGCCGGAAGGACAGCCGCTGGACCGCTGCGCGATGATGGCGCACCGGCTGCGTGAACTGGAAAAAAAGTACAAGTCCATCCTGCTGGTCTGCTCGCTTTCTGACTGGCCGTGGATTCACGACGCCTACTTCGATCAGCTGCCTCTGGAAGTCGAAGATGAAGCCGTCAACGAAACCACGATTTACGCCACCGATTCCGATACACTGCTATTTTTACTAGGCGAACTTCCCTATATCACAGGCCTGTATGAAGCGGCCCGCTGCGAACTGGGCGATGATGAGAACCTGTCTGTCGACGGAATCAAGGAACTCGCATTGACGGCCCGGGACCGGTATCGCATTGAATTGAAATCGCGCGGTCGAAATATTACACCGAAAATCCTTTCGGTCTATTTTCGTTATGTGCGCAACCTGTCGCTCATCGAACGTCGCATGACCCCCGACCTGTATACGCTGGTGAAAGCCGCACAGCAGGTTGCCGGCGATCAGTTTGCCATTCAAATTGCCGAAACGGCCCGCGAATACCCGTACGTGCATCTGCTGCCGTTCGAGAAACTCATCTTCGGCATCGAACAGGCACAGCTCCCCGACGGCACAACGGTTGAGTTGAGCAATCGCCTGCCCGGTAATCCGATTTCCTGGAGGAGTTGCGAACTGATCCCCAAACCTCCCCAGCCGAAACAGGATGAATGGGAGATGAACTGGAACCCCTATAAACAATGCAGCTGGCCGCCCGAAGATGTCGCCATCGAAAAATTTCGCACCAGCGTGAAAGACCACGCGCTGTCGCTGCTGGGAGCCGACCTGGCGCGGACCGAAAAATTCACGACGAGTATGAAGGACGGACTCGATCTGCGCGAAACATTGAGGAACTGGCATACGGGCGAGATTCACGTCAAAGTGCTGCCCCCCAGCAGAGGGCGGCTGGATTGCGTGCTCATGCTGTTCGACTCTCCGGCTGACCCGCGCGATTATCCGTACCGACTCACCTGGCATGCAGAACATCAGGACGAATCGACGCTGGCGTTTTTTGCCACCGATTATCGCAAGGAGATGGTCGGACCCGGCATCGGACTGGCCAGTTATGGGGGCGCGCTGTTCCTGTTTCCGCCACGCCCGATTTATGACGTCTGGAATGAAGCCCAGTTTGATTTTGTCGACACGCTCGAAGAACGCCTGCTGGTCTCTGCCTGCCACTACAGCGAAGAAACTCACATCGCCCTGCTCAGCGATGCGCCGCCCGGTGCCGGCTGGCGGCGGCTGGCAAAACGTTATCAGAAAAAACTGATTCATGTTCCCCTGGGACGCTTCAGCCAGGAAACGATTCAGCAACTGCGTATGTTCCACGTCCTGAATGGACAGGAAATTCGCAGTTTTGCTGCGCATTATATCAGAAAAGCGTAAGCGGGATCGCCGCGAGATCCGGTTGCGGAATCGACGACGACCATATTCTTAGTA
>NZ_CALFPF010000015.1 GCF_937919775.1 uncultured Gimesia sp. | reverse complement strand
CCCGCCACAGGGCGCAAATTCCGTGCCGAACAGTATTGGGGCCAGCCGACAGTGGGACGCGGGGGTCGGATTGAAGACTTCTCTGTTGCTGTCTAAGGAAGCGGAATCTCATTCACTGTTGGCGAGCCAGCAGTGCCCCCCGGCCGTTCTTTGTTGGTTCTATTTGGGAGTTCCTGCGATGTCATCTTATGCTGGTCGTGGGTATGTGTCTCTTATCCCTTGTCTAACCCGAACAGTTTGTCGATGCGCTCGCGGGCGAGGAGTTTTTCTCGGACTGTTGAGTTGGGGTTGTTGATGATACTGAGGTAGAAGGCGTAGGATTCGGCGCAGCGCTGATTCAGTTCGGGATTGTTGTCGTGACGTTGCTTTTGTCTCGTGCGGGACTCTTTTTCCTTCAAAAGACAGCGGTAGAATTCGACGGTCCGCGCGAATTTTGAATCGGTCTCGGCTTGTGTCTTGTTTGTTAATTTTTTGAGCAGCCGGGCTTGTTTGAGTTCTCTGACACTCGGAATTTGAAAACGGGGTTGGGACATGAAATCGGTCATGAATCTTTGCCTTTCTTAATCTACTATTTCTTAAAACTGAGGAGGACGCTGTCGACTTGTTCGACAGTGAATTTTATAGTTGAGTCTTTCCGCCTTCTGATCGTTCAACAATGATTTAGTCCAAGCTGGATCAAGTTCACCCCAGGGACGCTCCTGGTTGAAGGAGACTTGAGCTGTTTCGCTTGTGCTTTCTGTGGGTTTCCTGTTCGCTTCGCCCGGGCCGAATTGCATTCGGGCCTGGCCTGTCTGGTTTGTGTTCAATCGTCGTTTCACCCTGTTTTTGCAGGGTTTTCTCACTGTCGGGCAAGCCGACAGTGGCACACAACACTGTTTGTACTTGTTGATTTATCAGCTGAGATCGCTGTTCTTTTTTTGAACTTTGCCTCGCTACTTATTCCTGCTCCTGCGATCTATTCACTTCGGCAGGGTGGCACTGTCGGCTTGTCCGACAGTGAAGGTTTGGTTGAGTCTTCCGGCCCAGATGCCATTCGGGCCTGGGCTGTCTGGTTTACTTTCAATCGTTGTTTCACCCTGTTTTTGTGGGGTTTTCTCACTGTCGGGCCAGGTCGTGTTTCTTAATTCGAATTGTCCTTAGAAATGTGGAGCAACCGGGGCTAACGCCCTTCGGCTAATAAGTTATTCCGGCTGTCAAAGTACCAGAAAACAAAATTAGCCGCACGGCAGGGTGGCACTGTTGGCTTGCCAACAGTGAAGGTTTAGTTGTGCCTTCCGGCCTTCTGATCGTTTATCAATTATCCATCCAAGTTGAACCAACTTTCCCCAGGGGCACTCCTGGTTGAAGGACTCTTGAGCTGTTTCGTTTGTACTCTCTGTGGGTTTCCTGCTCGCTCCGCTCGGCCCGAATTGCATTCGGGCCTGGCCTGTTTCGTTTGTGTTAGATCATCGTTTCACCCTGTTTTCTTGGGGTTTTCTCACTGTCGGGCAAGCCGACAGTGCCACACAACACTGTTTGTACTTGTTGATTTATTCGCTGAGATCGCTGTTTCTTTCCTGCTCATTTCTCCTGCCTGGTGCTGATTCGGGTTGTCTCTGTTTCTTCCTGTCTCTCGTACTGCCTGACTCTGGTTTTTCCTCTCCTCTGTTTTTGCTCTCTTTCTATTTACTGCGCTCTGTTTACTTCGGGATTTTCATCTGCTGGCGTTGGTGGCTATTTCTTATGATATCCTTTTGCTTTTTCTTCGGGGTCGAACATCAGTCTCTGGTAGGTTGCTTCGAGTTCTTCGTCGGACATGTTGCGGATGTCTGCCGGGGACAGGTCGATCTCCATTTCGTTTTTGTGGCGGGTGGCGGAGTCGGCTCCTAACAGTTTGTCGATCCGTTCGCGGGCGCGGAGGCGGTCGCGCTGGGTTGACCTGGGGGACTCGATCACGCTGCGGTAAAAGTAGAACGATTCGGCGCGGTGCTGTGCGATCGAGATATCCAGGCGTTCGATCATTTCGCGGCGGGCGCTCGTAATGTAACGCTCGACCGAACGGCGGCTGAGATGGAATTCCCTGACAATGGCGGTTTTGACTTCGGAAGTATATTTACCCATGCAAAGCAATTTTTTAATCAGTCGTACAATCAGAGCCCGCTGCTCCTTTGACATGCGATGCCTGCGTTTGGGCGTTGTCGCAGCTGGTGACTCAGCCGATGTCGCAGCAGTCAGCGCAGCGGGGGGATCAGGTGCGGGCGTGAGCGCGTTGGCTGGTGTGCTTTCTGGTGTAGTTTCTGGCGTGGTAGCGGGGGCTGTGATGTCTGGGTCTGCGGTCATGATTTTGTCTCCTGTGTTTGTCTGGTGGATGCGGGACTTCATTACGAACACGTTGCATCTTGCAGAAGGGGACGAGGGGGTCAAGCGAAATTCTGTGACCATAACGTGCACTGTGCGGGACTTGTGCGGAACTGCCAGCGGAAGTCCGGCGCCTCTCAGGCGCCAAAGCGTGACGAAACTTGACGAGACATTCGGAACCGGTGCCGACGGTTCAGGAGAAAAGATGCAAAACACAGGGACTTTTATGGTGCGGAAAACAACAGCCTGCGACGTGTTCAGCAGTCAGAAGAATTTCCTACACGCGCGACGCGTATCACGCATCATCCAGATCGCCGCCACGAAGTCAAGCGGTGTTAAAAACCCGATAAACAGGGGAAAAATGACCGACTTCCCACGTCATGAAAAAATCAAGACCGGTTTACGGAGAGACGATCTGCAAGACCCGACTTCAGGCAGCAGAGCGGAATTCGAAAGGTTCATCGTCCTGCTGAATGGGGGGAAACTGCTGACATTCCTGAACGACCTTCGCGACGAACTGCTTCGCGGTCAGGTGCTCTTTCAGATAACTGGCGACTTTGGCGAAACGGGACGTGAAGTAATACGGACGCATGTGATATCGCAGCGGGGTGGCGCCGTTGATGACCTGCATCGTCTGCTGATAATTGTCGGCGTCGATCTCGGGTGCCGTTTTCTCACTGCAGGAAAAGAGCATCTGCAGGTTCGGATCTTCCGGGGAGCCGAACTGCTGTTCGAGCCGGAAGCCGCAACTTTCGGCGAGCATTTTCAGACTCGACGGCGTGAAATTATGAATGTGTGCATAATGAAACATTTTGCTGCGACGCGCGAAGGGGGCCGCGATGTTCGGACACTCGACATAAAACTGTCCTTGATCCGAGAGCATGCCGCGAATGTATTCCAGCGCCCGCCTCGGCGAATTGAAATGTTCGATCACATGGACCAGCAGGACCAGTTCCCGACTGTGATCGCGGGGCTGTTCAAACAGATCGCCGCGGACCACGTCGGTCAGCAGGCGCTGTTGAGAATAGGTCTGAAACCCTTCGCCCGGTTCGATGCCGCTGGCGGGGTGGCCGTTCAATTCGAAGACTTTGACGGTGCAGCCGATGCCCGCGCCGACTTCGAAGACTTCCGCGTTCGGATCGATGACGGGCTGGAGCTGTTTGAAAATGCGTTCTCCGTTTTTCCAGGCACGCATCACGCGTCGATCCGAGGGGGTCATTTCGCCGTGATAACTCTGGCGGTATTCGGTGGCGTAGTAGTGGGCCAGTTCTGCGTCGGTCGGAATGTTTCCGTGGGCGACGAGGCCGCAGGTTTTGCAGATGACGGATTCCAGCGGGGCGCCGTGCCGATCCCGGTTTCCGATGGTTTCAAACTCGGTTCCTGCACACAGATCGCACTGTTTTTCTGCCATTTAATTCACCGTTATTTTAAGCCAGATGCCTATGATAATTCTGCTGCTCCCGACTCGAACAAATCGCTTGGCAGGAGTTGTACGGATCAGAACGGCGTGAACACTAATCGGAGAGGGAAATCAGGTCAAGATGAATCATTCCAAGGCTATTTCTCAGGCGGGTTTAGTGAAATCCCGCGGAGGAGGAAGACTCTTACGGACGGGAGAGTTACGGCTCGGAGAAGATGCGATTCAATGGGGCATGTTGTGTTGTGTTTCCGGGCTGGGGCCTGTAATCTAGTGACCCCCGGTCTGCCAGGAACGCCGGTGAAATTTGAGTTGAATTAAGCCATCAAATCAAAAGTATACAAAGAGTTAGGAAAATTCATGTCTGTGGGTAAAATCAAAAAGCTGCTCGTCGCCAACCGGAGTGAAATTGCGATTCGGATCTTTCGCAGCACTCACGAACTGGGAATCCGCACGGTCGGTATCTATACCCATGAAGACCGCTACGCACTGCATCGGACGAAAGCCGACGAAGCCTATCAGATTGGCAAACCGGGGCACCCGGTGAAATCGTATCTGGATATCGACGCGATTATCACGCTCGCCAAGCAGAAAAAAATTGACGCGATTCACCCGGGTTACGGGTTTCTGTCGGAGAATGCCGACTTCGCGCAGGCCTGCCAGGACGCCGGCATTATCTTCATTGGTCCTCAAGTTGAAACGCTGCGTCAACTGGGGGATAAAATTTCCGCACGGAAGATCGCTGAAAAAGCGGGGGTGCCTGTGCTGGGGGGAAGTGGCGAAGCGATTGTCGACGCCGCCTCTGGTCGCAAAACGGCAAAAGAGATTGGCTTCCCGATCATCCTGAAAGCGGCCCACGGCGGCGGCGGACGCGGGATGCGGGTGGTCAAGACGGAAAAAGAATTCGACGCCGCCTTCGAGCAGGCGCGCAGTGAATCGCAGTCGGCGTTTGGCAGTTCTGATGTGTTTGTCGAAAAATTCATCTCCCGTGCACGTCATATTGAAGTGCAGTTACTCGGAGACAAACATGGCGGCCTGGTACATCTCTACGAACGGGACTGTTCGGTGCAGCGACGCCACCAGAAAGTCGTGGAAATCGCGCCCGCGCCGAACATTGATCCGGCCGTCAGAGACGCGCTGTGTGCGGCGGCGTTAAAAATTGGTCAGATGGTAAAATATGAACTGGCGGGTACGGTGGAATTTCTGCTGGATGCCGACACGAATCAATTTTACTTCATCGAAGTGAATCCGCGGATTCAGGTTGAGCATACGGTGACCGAAGAAGTCACCGGCATCGACATTGTGAAATCACAAATTCTGCTGGCACAGGGGGCGCTGCTGTCCGATCCGGCGATCAGAATTGATTCCCAGGAAAGCGTCAGCACGCACGGGTTTGCACTGCAGTGCCGGGTGACGACGGAAGACCCGACGAACAATTTCATGCCCGACTACGGACGCGTGGTGCATTATCGGTCTGCCAGCGGGATGGGCGTGCGACTGGATGCGGGGACGGCGTTCTCCGGGGCGATGGTGTTCCCGTATTACGATTCACTGCTGGTGAAAGTGACCACCTGGGCGCGGACGTTTCCCGATGCCTGCGCACGGACGGAACGCTGCCTGCAGGAATTTCGAATTCGCGGCGTGAAAACCAATATTCCTTTCGTGTTGAAATTGATTACGCATCCGACCTTCGTGAAAGGGGAATGTACGACCCGCTTCATCGATCAAACACCGGAGCTGTTCAAGTTTCCGAAACGGCATGACCGTGCGACCAAGCTGCTGACTTATCTGGCAGATACGGTGGTCAACGGGAATCCGCTGGTCAAGGACCGGCCTAAAGCCGCACGTCGCAAACCGGCGCCGGTGCCCGCGTTTAACAAAAAACAGATTTCTCCCCCGGACGGCATGCGACAGAAGCTGCAGGAACTCGGAGCGGAAAAATTCGGCAAGTGGATTCTGGATCAAAAAGAACTGCTGCTGACCGACACTTCATTCCGCGATGCGCATCAGTCGTTGTATGCGACCCGGTTCCGTACTCACGACATGCTGCAGATCGCAGAAGCGTATGCTTATAACTGCCCGCAGTTGTTCTCACTGGAGATGTGGGGGGGTGCGACCTTCGATACGTCGATGCGGTTCCTGAAGGAATCGCCGTGGCAGCGGCTGGCTGAGATGCGGAAACGCGTGCCCAACATTCTATTCCAGATGCTGATTCGGGCTTCGAGTGCCGTCGGGTATACGAACTATCCGGACAACGTGGTGCGTGCGTTCGTGAAAGAAGCAGCCGACGCGGGCATTGATGTGTTCCGCGTGTTCGATGCGTTGAACTGGGTGCCGAACATGAAAATCGCGATGGAAGAAGTTCAGAAGAGCGGCGCCATCTGCGAAGCCAGCATCTGTTACACGGGCGATATTCTGGATCCTAAGAAAACGAAGTACGATTTGAAATACTACGTCAACATGGCCAAGGAACTGGAAAACATGGGGGCGCATATTCTCGCGATTAAAGATATGGCGGGGCTCTGCAAACCTTATGCGGCAGAGCTGCTGGTCAAAACGCTGAAACAGGAAATCGGGATTCCGATTCACTTTCATACGCACGACACGGGGGGCGGTCAGGCGGCTTCGATTCTGAAAGCCGCTGAAGTCGGCCTGGATATTGCCGACTGTGCGGTGCCTTCGATGTCGGGGGGCACGTCGCAGCCCAACCTGAATACGATTCTCGAAGCGCAGCGATTCACGGAACATCAATCAACGGTGAATGTGACGCACCTGGATGATATTTCCGAATACTGGCGTGCGGTGCGGAATTTCTATACGGCGTTCGAAAGTCCCACGCTGCCGGCCGGCGCGAATCTTTACGAACATCAGATGCCGGGCGGTCAATATACGAACCTGCTGCAGCAGGCGCAGTCGCTGGGACTGGGTGATCGGTGGTCGGAAGTCTGTCATGTTTACGCGGAAGTGAATCAGTTGCTGGGGGACATCGTCAAAGTCACGCCGACTTCGAAAGCGGTCGGCGACATGGCTTTGTTTCTGGTCGCCAATGAGTTGAGTTGCGATGACGTGGTGAACGGCGACCGTGATCTGGCGTTTCCGGAATCGGTGCTGGATCTGATCAGCGGCCGCATGGGACAGACGCCGGGCGGCTTCCCGGAAAAGGTTCAGAAACGCATTCTGCGCGGCGAAGCGCCGCTCACCGAACGACCGGGAAGCATTCTTCCGCCGGCTGATTTCGAGGACGCTGCGAAAGTTGTTCAGGAGATGATTCATCGGACGCCGACGAGTCAGGAAGTGGTTTCGTATCTGCTGTATCCGAAGGTGTTCGAAGATTTCGCCGCCCATCAGCAAACGTACTTCGACACGAGCGGTTTGCCGACGTTCGCGTTCTTCAACGGACTGGACCCCGAAGAAGAAATCTCCGTCGATATTGCACCGGGGAAAACGTTGATCATCAAGTTTCTGGCGGTCGGAAAACCACAGACCGATGGCTGTCGCACGGTCTTTTTCGAACTTAACGGACAGCCGCGCGAAGTGGTGATTGTGGATAAAGCATTGAAGCCACAAGGTGACGCACGGCTCAAAGCCGACTCTTCCGACCCGAAACAGATTGGCGCGGTGATGCCGGGCGTGATCGTTTCGGTCGCCGTCAAAGTCGGGAGCAAGGTGAAAGCCGGAGATCAAATGCTGATGCTGGAAGCGATGAAGATGCAGACGAGTGTGATTTCGGAACAGGATGGGATCGTGGGGCAGGTGCTGGCAGAAGCGGGTGCCCAGGTGGAATCGGGGGATCTGTTGATTGTGCTGGAGTAACGATTTTCACCGAACACAAAATTGGGTTTACCGACTGGGGAATATTCCCTATGTCAGGCAGAGCGAACGGAGTGTTTTGCTACAGGGAAAAACCTCATGTTTCGCGGTTCAAACAGAGCGAACCGAAGTCGAGTTAGGGGTTACTGTTTGGCTGAAAACCAACCGAAACTCATCCCATTCTACCTATCCGTACCAGCATTGCTCTAATCGCCTTTGATGCCACAAAATCAGGTTTCATTTTGTGTTCCAGCCCGAGAGAGATTTAATACTCTCTTAAAACTTCGCCGATAGATTAGTTAACAGGTAATCTTTACCAACCCTGTTTGAATACAGGTCAACTTCTCAAACAGTACAAAAGAACAGAAGTATTCACTGAAGTTCTTGCAAGTATTCGGAGTACCCGGCGAATGACTGGAGAGCGTCAATCCATTCAACCTCCTCACTTTGTTATCTCAAGCGAGGGAGAAATTCTAGGCGAAGATACGCCAGAGAATCAGGAGTTGGTTCGCCGCGTCGTTGCCTGCGTGAATGCCTGTGAGGGGATTACTACCGATGAGCTTGAGAGCGGCATCATCGACGACATGCGAAAAGTGATTTCTCAGGCTGCTCCCCTGCTTCAGGAACGCAGCCAGATGACGGAGCTGCTGCAGAGAGAAATTCGTGCTGAACTCAATTCACGAAAAAAGAAGCGCTAGTTCACCGTTGTGACAGCCAGCGATCCATTTATTTTCTTCTGATATAACCGCTGATACGAACCTTAATCTTTCCCGTTGACTTATGTCCGGCCGGTAGATTTAAACCGATCATCAAGATGCCGTCATCTTTAGGTACGTATTCCGTTTTCTCGCCGATGTTGAACGGTTTGCTCAGTTGGGGTTTTCCTTTTTCCTGGGAAATCAAAACCCCCATTACGGCCCCGACAGGAATCCCGCCGACCAGATCTTTCATCGGCGTTTTATCATCCAGGCCTGTGACGCTGACCTTGAGATCTGTAATCATGTCGTACGTTCCGGTCGACTGAATACGAACCATTTTCCCTTTTGCCACATAACCGGCAGGACTGCTCCAGTTGCGGGAAGCGTCGATTTCGAAATCGGATTCATTGGACGTCAACAGTTTTTCATTCAACTGTTTGATCATGGCATCTACGCCGGGTACATCTTTTTTGATGTTGAGTATCTGCTCCAGCATCTCGCGCGATTTCTCGTAGTCTCCCGCATCCGAATACTTCCTGGCGATTTCTGCAGACTGTTTGATAAATAAATCGCGAAGATTTTCGGCCTGAACATTGAGCTGCTTCACGTTTGTTTTTTTGGATGCGGTTTGAGCGAATGCAGGCGGAGCCATCATGGAAAAAGCAATCAGGCTCCCCAGAGTCAGAGCTTGAATCCCCCAGCGATTTTTTGTTTTGAGCACGATATTTTACCCCCCGTTCACTCGAAATATTTTTTCATCTCAATTCATTATGATCGATGTATGACAGTATTCGCAATGAGATTTTCATCTTCAGGCTCACTTGCAGAAAAATCAGACACATCATTTAACCGGGCGGCCAATGCATCGAACGGCCCCCCAGCAAATGCAGGTGCAAATGATCCACCGTCTGGCCTCCTTCGGTACCCGTATTCACAATCATACGATAGCCGTTTTCCAGGCCCAGCATTGTCGCCAGTTTTCCGACAGTGAGAATCAAATGCCCGGCAAGTTCCTGGTCTGCAAATTCCAGATGCGCCATCGAAGGAATTTCCTGTTTGGGTATTACCAGCACATGCACGGGCGCCTGCGGATTCACATCCTTGAACGCGAGACACAATTCGTCTTCATAAATAATCTCAGCCGGAATTTCACGATCGATAATTTTCTTGAATATGGTTTTCCCACCTGACATTTAACCTACATCCTTTCCAGTTCATTCGACGCTTTTTTGAATTTCACAAAGAAAACCAGCAAAAGATGGCCTTGACTGAGCCGGCGGGTTGTGAAAAATCACAATCTCAGATCAAGACAATCTACTTGTTTCGATTATAACGAATGCCCGTTTAAATCACATCAGAAATCAACGCTTCGTTTTCGCAGGAATGATTTACAAATGAAAATGGTCGAACAAGTCATCATTAATCATCGGGCGAGAACAGCAGCGCAGACCGTCTGGTGCGAATTTGATTATTCGCGTAGAAAAACTACTCAAAAAGTTGCTTATACACCCCATAACCGCCGGCGAGTAACAGTCCGAGAAAAGAAAGGAACAACAGCAGATCCCAGATTTTGCCCGGTGTCAGACGCGCATCGATTTTCGTATAACGCAGATAGATAGCTGCGACCCCCAGCATGGGCAGCATGATGGCCTGCATCGTGCCTGCAATTAAAACGAGCCTGACCGGATTGGCGCCTGTCAGAAAAACCCCCAGGCAAAGCAATGGTAAAATCAGCGACATCATCTTCACCCAGTTTTGAACCGCATTTGGTTTGCGGTCGTCGACCACTCCAAAAAAACGTAACCCATCCGAGAAAATGCGTGCATTTGCCGCATTGGCAACCAGAAATGTGGAATAGAGAACCGCGATCGCTCCGACCAGAAAGAGCCACTTGGCGTAGGCCCCGAACACAGGGACATACGCTTCTGCCAGCGTGCTCACCATCCGCATGCCATCCGGGTCCAGACCTTCCTTATGCAGGACGGCAACGCCCATCAGATAAAAAGCGAGGGTCGCAAATGTGTAAATACACATCGAAGCAAACGCGTCGATTTTCATCACCCGCATCCAACCTCTGGCCCGCATGGCCCAGCTATCATCAGCCGAATGAGGTCCGGTAAAACGGGCATATCCTTTTTCCAGACACCAGTAAGGGTAAGCAATCAGCTCTGTCGCCCCGACACCAATGATCCCGAATGCAGCCAGCGCCGTCAGCAGCGGCGTCATGCCATCGGAGGCTGCAGGAACGCCAAAGGAGAGCCCCTGGATAATCTCTTCTGTTGAAATACTCCAGACATCGGACGTCTGCAGAGAAATGACATTGCCAATCGTGATGAATGTAAACGAAACGACTAAAATCGTAGATAAATGCTCAATCAGATTATAGCGGCCGTAAAACAATAAGAAGGAGGTTAAGATGGCGATCACGCCGGCCCAGATTTTATCGTCCCAGGTCTGGGGCTCAAGCAGGGAGATTCCGTTTGCATCAACCAGTTTTTCGTCGTCATGAATTTTTTGCAGAATAAGCTGGCCTTGTTCCTGCAGCCGTTCAATCCGTTCTTTGATTTTGACATGACCGCGCAGATAACGTTCGCGTTCGGCGGGTGTCAAAGCAGATAGTGTTTTCTGTTCGCCTAGTAATTCTTCTTCCACTTCCAGGTATTTTACAAACTCTTTTTCCGAAGGAACCTGAATCGCTTTGAGGTAATCTCCTTTGATCGGCAATGTCAGCGCCATTGCCTGGCCGACTCCCCCGACGATGCCTCCCAGTTGGCCGATCGTACAGATACTCATAATCAGCCAGAACCAGAGGATCCAGTTTGGGGCCAGTTTATTGGAATCGCGCGAGAAACCCAGGCGCGGGCCGGGCACGTGATTCAAGGCAGCCAGAGTCGTTTCGCCGCAGGTCAGGGAATAACGTCCCAGTTCAATCTGCACGAAGACTTTGATCACACAGCCGACAATAATTAGCCATAACAGAGCAATACCGGCCTGTGCCCCGGTTTTTGTAGTGGCGATCAATTCGCCGGACCCGACAATGCTGCCTGCAATGATCAACCCGGGCCCCAGACGTTTCATGATTCCCCACCAGTCGGTAGGGGCATTCAACGTTTCTTCTTTCACGGGACTCAGGGAGGGATCGAGCGCGTTACTCTCCTGTTGAGATTCCATCGTACTCCTGCTTCACCTTAGATTTCGACAGATGGGTTGATGTCGAAACACTGCTCAGAGCCGAAAGAATTCAAACGGTATGAACTCTCATCGCAATTACTGAAGTTGTTTTTCTGCAACTTCAATCGCTTTGAGCAACCCCTTTGCCTTGTTTAATGTTTCATAATATTCCGTTTCCGGAACACTGTCTGCAACGATCCCGGCGCCGGCCTGGACATAGGCCGTAGACCCCTGCATTACCAGTGTTCGAAGTGCAATACACGTATCCATATTCCCGGTAAAATCGAGATAGCCGACAGCGCCCGCGTAAGGTCCCCGCCGGTGTGGTTCAAATTCGTCAATGATTTCCATCGCCCGCACTTTGGGAGCACCGGAAACGGTTCCCGCAGGCAGTCCTGCTCTGAGCGCATCGAGGGCAGAGCGATCCTCTGTCAACTTGCCTGTCACATTCGATGTAATATGCATGACATGGCTGTAACGTTCCACGACCATTACATCAGACAGTTCAACCGAGCCGAATTCACAGACGCGGCCCACATCATTTCTGGCCAGATCAATCAGCATGACATGCTCGGCCCGCTCTTTGGGATCGGCCAGTAGCTCCTCTGCCAGACGTTTGTCTTCTGTTTCGGTTTTGCCCCGTTTTCGTGTGCCTGCCAGAGGACGAACGGTTGTAAGCCGGTCTTCCACGCGCACCATGATTTCGGGCGAACTGCCTACCAGATCGACTTCGGGCGTTTTTAGCAGAAACATAAAGGGGCTGGGATTGACCACTCGCAAACTGCGGTAAATGTCAAGCGGCGTCGCTGAGGTTTCCAGCTTGAGTCGCTGACTCAAAACCACCTGGAAGATGTCTCCGGCAACAATGTATTCCTTGCAGGCTTCGACGGCCGCTTCGAATTTCGGTTGGGTAAAATTCGACGTCCAATTCAAGTCGGGTTCGGCATGGGTGTCTACATTGATGTCGGCCATCTTCAATACGGCAGCATTGCCGGTTTGCAACCGCTGGCAGGTTTCATCAATTCGCCGACACGCTGCCTGATAGGCGGCTGCTAAATCACTCTCATCTAAATCCGGTTCGATGTGCGCGTGCGCAACCACCAGGACCGTTTTATTAATCTGATCGAAGACGACCATATGGTCGTACAATGCAAAGGAAAGATCGGGGAGGTGACGATCATTTTCCGGAGCATTGGGTAAATTTTCGGAATAACGGACCACATCGTAACCCGCATATCCGACCGCGCCGCCGCAAAAACGAGGGAGTGAAGGCAGCTCTGCCGCCCGGAACTGCCCGAGGATGGCTTCCAGTTCCCGCAGGGGATCGTCAACCGTTCGCTCCTCTGTCTGTCCTCGCTGCTGGATCACCATCCGCTTTTCATAAGCGTCAACTGTCAGAAACGGATTTGCTCCCAGAAAACTGTAGCGGCTGATCTGTTCGCCGCCGACGACACTCTCGAATAAAAAGGAATACGGGCCTTTATCCAGCAACTGATAAGCACTGACGGGAGTCAATGTATCCCCCGTCAACTGGCGATAAACGGGGACCAGGTTCGACTGACCAGAAAGCGTTTTAAAAGTTTCAAAATCTGGAACGTATTTCATGGATTATCTTATTTGAACTGTCTATGGATGAACAAGCATCCCGGTTTCTCAAATCCGTGGCGTGGACTCTCTTATGAACATTTCCCATCTCTGAGACAAGCTGCGGGCAGGCTCAGTTCTCAAAAATCTCCAAAATGTCCATTTCTCACCCTCTATTTAATTCCAGGTTTCCGACGATTAAGATTTTGATTCTCGTGCGAGGAATGGAATTACTGCCGCTGATTGCATAAAATGAAAAAGTAAAGTCAATCTTACAAAGCTTTCAATGAGTTCGAAGTGCATGAGGCTTTGCTTTACCTGACTGAATGATTATGGTATTCGTTCCATGAGTTTACACCGATTAGGAATGAATGTCACGCGAGAGACAATGCCTGTGAGAGACCAGATTTCCAGCTAATCGATCTTGAATATCGTTTCGTTTTACTAAAGGAGAATCAGGGTGAATTTGGACGCGTTCACTCGCACAAGTGGTGAATGGCTGAGAGGAATCGGTCCGGATTCGGATATTGTCATGTCCAGCCGGATTCGACTGGCCAGAAACCTCGCACAGTTCCCCTTTATCAGTCGTTGCACCGAATCGACACTGGGTGAGATTGAGCAGCTGATGCGCCCGATTATCACGTCACTTCCCATGAGCGTCAAACTCTCGTATCTGGACGTCAACAAATTAGGCAGCCTGGATCGGCAGTTCATCGTGGAACGCCAGCTCATCAGCCGCGAACACTCCGAACGATCTGGTCCTCGTGGCGTGGGCCTGGATACCGAGGAAAATATCGGCATCATGGTCAATGAGGAAGATCATCTCAGGTTGCAGGTACTCCGCAGCGGATTTTCTCTTAATGAATGCTGGGAAACCATCAACCAGATCGATGACCTGCTGGAGCAGGAAGTCACTTACGCTTTCAGTGAAGAGTTTGGTTATCTGACGGCCTGCCCCACGAATGTGGGCACCGGAATACGGGTCAGCGTCATGCTGCACCTGCCGGCACTGGTGATTACGAAAGAAATTCAGAAAGTGTTTCAGGCACTCCAGAAAATCAATCTGGCAGTACGCGGCCTGTACGGGGAAGGAAGTCAGGCAATGGGCGACTTCTACCAGATTTCCAATCAGGTCACTTTAGGGCAGACGGAACAGCAGTTGATCGACAGTATCAAGGAAGTCGTTCCCAATATCATCTCGTATGAACGACGCGTCAGAAATTCATTAATCAAAGAGAACCGCCAGGGACTGCACGATCAGGTTTCGCGAGCGTACGGAATCTTAAGCACCGCGCAAACCATCAGCTCAGAGGAAACCATGCACCTGCTCTCCAGCGTGCGGATGGGAGTTAACCTGGGGCTGATTGAAGGTCTGCCGATCTCGACGGTCAATGAGATGTTCATCTTCACCCAACCCGCGCACCTGCAGAAATTAAGGGGGGGGGAACTGGAATCCAGCGAACGGAACGCGGCCCGCGCGAATTACCTCCGCCAGCGAATCAGCGACGCCAGCAACGCCAATTAGTCGTCACTGCTTGCTGTCGCCTCGGCAACATCTTCCGACGACGAACACTTCCGCCCTATAATGTCCCCTCGATTTTTGGTTAAGATTATCAAGAAACAGATAGGCGGCGTCTTTGGAAATATGGCACGCCCCAAACAGGAATTTCACTCAATGCTCGACACGGGAGGGGACCTGGTGTTAAGATGAAACATACATTCAGGATTCACTCAAATGGGTCATTCTGAATTGAGTGACCAAAGCAATCCGGTTCACTCAACACGCCACAACCCTCACGAATTTCGACAACGTTTCCCCTATTAAAACAGCAACTCGTCCATTCAACCGGGATAGCACCATGCGAAAATTTGTCTGCGTTCTACTTACCCTCTTCGCATTTACCACTGGCACGATAAACGCCCAGGAATTCCAGAACCTCTTTAACGGAAAAGACCTGAGCGACTGGGCCGGAAAAGAAGGTTTCTGGACCGTCCAGGATGGTACCATCGTCGGCGAAACTACGCAGGAAAAACCTGCAAAACCCAATACCTTCCTCGTCTGGCAAGGCGGAGAGGTAGGCGACTTTGAATTCAAAGCCACCGTCCGCTTTACAGGCAACAATTCCGGCGTTCAATATCGCAGTGAGCTGGTCGATCCCGAAAATTTCGCGTTGAAAGGTTACCAGGCCGATCTCCACCCGAAACCAGAATATTTCGGCATGATGTATGGCGAGCGAACCGGTCGCGGGATTATCGCAGAACGTTTCCAACGTGTCGAAGCGGGTGCCGAGGGGAAACCGAAAGTCGTTGCGGAAATTGGCGATAAAAATCAAAAACTCGTCGATTGGGATTGGAACGAAATCCGCATCGTTGCCGTCGGAAACCGCATGGTCCATCAGATCAACGGAGTCAATACGATTGATCTGACCGATAACCATCCCGAAGCATTTTCGAAAGGTGTTCTGGGACTGCAACTTCACGCTGGTCCGCCAATGAGGGTCGAGTTCAAAAATCTGCAGTATCGTCCGTTGGCCGGTGACGAAGCGGCTGCGGCGCTCAAAGCGGCCGTCGAGAACACCAAAAAAGCGACCCCATCCAAAAAAACTGCGGCGGCCTCCAAGTCGAAAAAGGCGAATCAGTTTGACTGGGTTTCAGAACAACCGACACCGGTCTGGGTCTGGCGTACCGACAAGCCGACTGCAAATGACCCGATCTACCTCCGCCAGAAATTTGAAGTCCCGGACGCGATCAAAGCGGCGCGACTCTATTTCACCTGTGATAACGGCGCGACGGTCTGGATCAATGGAAAAGATGCAGGCACGGCGACCGACTGGGGCAACCCGATTATGCTGAGCGATGCCAAAAAGTTCGTCCAAACCGGGACAAACCAGATTGCGGTTCAGGCAAAGAATAACGGCGGCGTTGCGGCGTTTGTATTGAAACTGGAAATCGAAACCGCTGATGGCAAAAAGCAGCAGATCATTTCCTCTCCCGACTGGAAACTTACCGATGCCGAAACCAAAGACTGGCAGCTCGCCAGCTTCGACGACTCCGCCTGGAACCTGAAGCTCAAAAAAATGGGTAACTTCGGCAGCGGTCCCTGGGGCAAACCCGGCATCACCACACGCAGCGGAGTCGATCTGGAGGGACTCACTGAGACGATCACGATCGCCAAAGGTTTCAAAGTGGAGCTGCTCTACGAAGTGCCCATTAACGAAGAAGGAAGTTGGGTTTCGCTGACGACTGACGGCAAAGGACGCTTGTTAGCCAGCGATCAAGGCGACAAAGGCCTCTATCGCATCACTGTGACTGAAGGCACGGATGAACCGCAGGTCGGAGTGGAAAAAATGCAGATTAATCTCTCCGGCGCCCAGGGAATGACCTGGCACAACGACGCACTCTACTTTCACAAAAGTGGCGGGAACCTTTTCAAAGTCACCGATACCAACGGCGATGATCAGTTAGATTTAGCCGAAGTGCTGCCCAGCGAACGCAGCGGCGGCGAGCATGGCAACCACGCCGTGATCGTGGCGGAGGATGGAAAGCATCTCTATGTCATCGGCGGAAATCATGCTGAATTACCACCCAAAGACAGTATTGTTCGCTCGCATGTTCCCACCTGGGATGAAGACCTTCTTTTACCGCGCGAATGGGATGCGAACGGTCATGCCCGCGGCCGCCTCGCACCGGGGGGCTGGATTTCGAAATTCTCCCCGGAAACAAAACAACATGAAATTATCTCAACCGGTTACCGCAACCAGTATGACATTGCCCTCAATCGTTTCGGCGATCTCTTCACATACGATGCCGATATGGAATGGGACCTCGGAACACCCTGGTATCGCCCCACGAGAATTAACTGTGCCGTCAGCGGTTCTGATTACGGGTGGCGCAGCGGTTCCGGCAAATGGCCCGAATACTTTGAAGACAGCCTGCCAGCAGTAGTCAATATTGGCCCCGGTTGTCCGACCGGTGTGATCAGCGGCCAAGGCGCCAAGTTTCCTACTAAATATCAGGATGCGATTTTCGCCCTCGACTGGACCTTCGGCACGATTTATGCCATTCACCTCACTCCGGACGGAGCCGGTTACCGTGGCGAACAGGAAGCATTCTGCTATGGCTCACCCCTGCCCTTGACTGACGCGATTATCGGAAACGATGGTGCGATGTACTTCACTATTGGCGGTCGTGGCACCCAGTCGGCACTGTTCCGGATCACTTACGTCGGTGAAGAATCGACCAAACCCGTGACAGGCGAAATCGCCGGGACGGAAGCACGAAAACTTCGTCGCAGTCTCGAAGCATTTCACGGCAGGCAGGACCCCGCCGCAGTGGATGCCGCCTGGCCTCATCTTTCCAGTTCAGACCGCTGGTTACGCCACGCAGCACGCGTCGCGATTGAATCCCAGCCCGTTGATCAATGGGCGAAGAAAGTCTTTTCCGAGAAGAACCCGCAGGCCCGTATTTCCGGTGCCGTCGCTCTGGCACGCATGGGGAATGAATCCCATCGTGATGCCCAGATCGCGGCACTGCTCGAACTGAACCCCGCTGAGTTAAACGAAGCTCAGTTCCTCGGTCTCTTGCGTGCCTACGCCCTGACCTTTATTCGTCTCGGTAAACCAACAGCCGTGCAGCGCGAGCAGATCATCGCCGCCCTCGACCCTTATTTGCCCAACAAGAGCAAGAATATCAACACTGAACTGGTTCGTGTTTTAGTTTATCTTGAAGCACCGAATGTCATTTCGAAAGCCATCGATCTCATCGCTCACCGCGGGGAGCCGGAAGTTCCCGACTGGACCGAGCTCGCCAGTCGCAATAAAAATTACGGAAGTCGCGTGCTTGAGATGCTCGCGAACCATCCGCCGACGCACGAAATCAACTATGCTTTCATGCTTCGCAACTTGCGCAAAGGCTGGACGATGGACCAGCGCCGCGCCTACATCGAATTCATCAACTCTGCCGCGAAATATCCCGGCGGCAACAGCTATGGCAAGTTTCTCAGCAACCTGCGCGATGAGGTTCTCGGTTACCTGAGCAACGCCGATCGCGCTGCACTGGCTGACATCAGCGGTGAGAATTTCAATCCCGTGCCCAATTTCGAAATTACCGCACCTCAGGGGCCTGGCCGAACCTGGACTATTGGAGATGCGAGCAGACATACTGCTGGTAACGAGCTGCGTGCGGCGAGCTTTGAGAGCGGTCGCAATCTGTTCCACGCCATGCGCTGTGCCGCGTGTCACCGATTTGACGGTCTCGGCGGCGACGTGGGTCCGGACCTGACCACGGTGAAGAATAAGTTCGATGCCCGATACATACTCGAATCCATCATCGAGCCGAGTAAGGTCATTTCGGATCAATACCAGTCATCGATGGTAGTGACTGATGACGGACGCACTCTGACGGGACTTGTCTCGAAAGACGGAGATAAAATAATCGTCTATCCGGCAGATGCAAAAGCCAAGCCGATCATGCTCTCTGCTGAGCAGGTGGAAGAAATCCTGCCCTCCCCAGTCTCGCAAATGCCACAATCGATGCTGAACGCGCTCAACGGCGACGAAGTGCGAGATTTGATGGCGTACCTGCTGTCCGGCGGCGATCCGAAATCGCGAATTTACCAAAAGTGAACGAGGAAGTAACTCACTCGCAGAAGCAGGTTGCAGCGCGATTGTAAGGTATCTTGACCTTACAATCGCCCACTGCGGAATACACCATAAATCAGCCAGATTCCCAACAGACTCGACATCATAAAAATCGGAATGCTGATATAAACCAGCCGGGTATCAGAGGAAAGTGTAATCGCTGAGGCCAGGATCAAAGCGGACATCACCATTCCGATGGCCAGTCGATTTCCCGAACGGTCCATCTCGGTCGTCAGATGATCGATGCCTTTATGCTCCAGATGAATCCTGAGCTCATCGTCGCTTAATTTCCCCAAGGTACGGCCAATCTGTTCGGGTAGATCGTGCATGACTTTTGACAGGTTACAGGCTTCTGACCAGAATCGAGTGGCGATGGCGCGAGGATGATATCGTTCAGAGGAAATCTTATAAATATAAGGCTCCATTTCCTGCGCAATATTCAATTCAGGAGCAATGCGGGTCGCAACCCCTTCCAGTGTAATCAGAGCGCGAATCAGCAGCATGATATCGACCGGACAACGGATACGGTGGATTGCCAGAATATTGATAAAATCCGTCAGCATCTTTCCGACGCTGATCTGATCCAGCGGAATGCCGTAATAATTCCCGATAAAATCACGCAGATCGGCACGCAACAATTGATGATCAACGGCTCGTTTCGCTTTGCCAATATTTAAAACCACCTCAACCAGCTTGGCCGTATCTTTTCTCGCCACATTCAGCAGTAAGTCGACCAGCAAATCACGGCGTTCTTCTTCCAGGACTCCGATCATGCCGTAATCGATCAGACATAATGAACCATCGGGCAGAACACGAAAATTTCCCGGATGGGGATCGGCATGAAAGATGCCAAATTCAAATGTCATTTTCATAAAAATGCGAGCGCCATTCGCGGCAACTTCATGTGCGCTGATGGGCAGATTTTTTAATTGTTCTTCGTCATCAATCCGATAACCGTCGATATACTCCATCGTAATGATATCGCCTTGCGTCATCTCCCAGTAAATTTTGGGAACATATAATGTCGCATCATCCTGAAACAGGCGGTAAAACTCATCGGTCGAACGCGCCTCTCTCATAAACTCCAGTTCCCGCCGGATCGTGCGGGAAAACTGATTGACCAGACCAATGGGATCGAAGATTTCTGCGTCCGGAAAATGGCGTTCGATCATCGTGGCCAGTTCGTACATCAGACTTAAATCCTGTTCGATCACCCGATCGATATCAGGACGTTTCACCTTGACTACCAGTTGTGTACCGTCATGGAGACGGGCACGGTGTACCTGTGCTAACGAACCTGCCGCTAATGGCTTTTGATCAAATTCCGCAAACAGAGTATCAATCGAATCCCCTAATTCCCGTTCTATGATCGCGATTGCGATGCTACTCGGAAATGACGGAACGTGTTCCTGAAGTTTTGACAACTCCCGAATGACATCCCGGGGTACGAGATCAGGACGCGTACTCACAACCTGACCAAACTTGATAAATGTGACTCCCAGGCTTTCCAATGCAAGCCGGATGCGTTTGGCACGGGTTAATTTGATTTCAGGTTCGGTACGTTTCCAGAACAGCAGCCGGCGTCCCCAGCGAAGATACCGCCTGAGGCCCAGCTGATCAACCAGATCATCGAAACCATAATTTACAAGAACGGTCACGATCTCGCGGCTTCTTCGTAGATTTCTCAATAACCGTAGTGGGTTAGAATCCAATGTGTTCTCCTGCAAAGAAAGCGATCTCACGAAATTCCTCTTGAGTCAGCGCCATCTAACATTCAGTTCGGTTTTACTTTTTATCTTATCAGACTATAACAGACGTTCCTATGCAGCAAAGCCCCGATCCTATTAAAATGGGATTCGGAGAAATCTTGTCACATTTACCGGGTGCGCGGAGACGGAAATATGCGTTTTCTGAAATACATCCTGCTCTTGATGCTCTGCACTGCATCAATCTGTCATGCGGGCGACTGGACTCAAATCCTGGGCCCTTATCGTAATGGTCATGCCGAAGGCGAATCGCTTGACATGGCAT
Organism: uncultured Gimesia sp.; assembly: GCF_937919775.1. Classification (GTDB taxonomy): domain Bacteria; phylum Planctomycetota; class Planctomycetia; order Planctomycetales; family Planctomycetaceae; genus Gimesia. Next base: position 5,846 of record NZ_CALFPF010000015.1, on the reverse strand, counting down.
GGCCCGAAACCGGCCCCGCCATCAAGTGGCAGCGCGAAGTCGGCAATGGTTATGCAGGTCTGGCTGTATTCAAGGATACAGCGATTCTATTTCATCGAATCGGAGACCAGGAAATTGTAGAAGCCCTGCAGGCCCCAACAGGGGAAGTCCTCTGGAAGCAGACTTCACCAGTTAATTATCGAGGCTCGTTTAACCCCAATGATGGCCCGATCGCTGTGCCTTTGATTTATAAGGACCGCGTTTATACATTTGGCATCGCCGGTCATTTACAGTGCCTCGATCTTAAGACCGGCAAACAAATCTGGTCGCGTGATACACACAAGGATTTTCAGGTTGGCGAAGGTTATTTTGGCGTCGGCAGCACTCCGATTATTGTGGAAGACAGGTTACTGGTAAACGTGGGTGGAAAACGCCAAAATGCCGGTATCGTTGCGTTCTCTCTCAATGAGGGATTCACACTCTGGCAGGCAATGCAGGATGACGCCAGCTACTCCTCTCCCACTTCCGCATTTTTACACGGACGATATTATGCCATTTTCATCACCCGTCAGTATCTGGCAGGCCTTGATCCACAGAATGGTAACATCCTGTTTCAATTCCCTTTCGGCAAACGAGGGCCGACCGTCAATGGTGCGAACCCGGTGCTGGTCGGGAATTATGTGTTCGCCACAGCCAGTTATGGAGTCGGCGGATTCTGGGGCAACATTGAACGGGCGCATGCCAATGAAATCTGGCGTGATGACAAAATCATGTCCAGCCAGTATACAACGCCGATTGAATACGGAGGAACTTTAATTGGTATCGACGGTCGTCAGGATGTCGGCAAGTCGCGGTTGCTCTGCTTTGATCCTAAAACCAAAAAAATCAACTGGACCCAGGACAACTTTGGTTATGCCACCTTGCTTGAAGCCGACAACAAACTGATTCTCATGAAAACCGATGGCACGCTGGTTCTGGCAGAAGCATCTCTGGAAGCATATAAAGAACTCGGCCGCGCTCAAGTCCTGAATTCGACCACCCGGGCCCTGCCGGCACTGTCCAACGGACTTCTCTTCGTCAGAGATGAAAAAACTCTGAAATGCCTGCAACTGAAAACGGAAATACCCGCTCCAGAAACAACACCTGAGAAAGCCACCTCGAAGTAAGGATTGAACTGAAGATGTCAACCAGCCGCCGTTCCCACAGCGAAAAAGAGTTTCAACGAGCCCTGAAAGTAATCCCCGGAGGAGTAAACAGTCCTGCGCGGGCATTTGGTGCAGTGGGAGGCCATCCCGTGATCATTGACCGCGGCGAAGGGCAATATCTCTACGACATTGACGGTAACAGATACATCGATTACGTCGGTTCCTGGGGACCTCACATTCTGGGTCATCGCCACCCACGTGTGATGGCCAGCATCGAAGAAGCCCTCAAGAAGGGAACGAGTTTTGGCGCTCCCACTTTGCTGGAGACCGAACTGGCCGAACTCGTAGCAGATCTGGTACCCTGCGTTGAAAAAATCCGGATGGTCAATTCAGGGACCGAAGCCGGCATGAGCGTCATTCGCCTGGCGCGTGGATTTACCGGACGGGATAAAATCATCAAGTTTGCCGGCTGTTATCACGGCCACGTTGACAGCCTGCTGGTTCAGGCCGGAAGCGGGGCACTGACATTGGGAACGCCTTCCAGTCCCGGTATTCCCAAGGGCTGCACTGCTGATACGATCGTGCTTGAGTACAACGACGTCGATCAGATCAAGGATACGTTTGCGAAACTCGGCGATCAAATTGCCTGTGTCATTCTCGAACCCGTGGTGGGGAATATGGGCGTAGTCCTTCCGGAACCGGGTTTTCTGGAAACCATCCGCGAACTTTGCACACAACACGGCACTGTTTTCATCATGGACGAAGTCATGACCGGTTTCCGTGTCGCTTTGGGAGGCGCGCAACTACGATTTGGCGTCACTCCCGATCTCTGCATGCTCGGAAAAGTAATCGGGGGCGGCATGCCTGTTGGCGCTTATGGCGGTAAGTCGGAAATCATGGATACAATTTCGCCGGTCGGCACCGTTTATCAGGCGGGAACGCTCTCGGGAAACCCCATCGCGATGGCCTCGGGAATTGCGACGCTGGAATGTTTAAGAGAAACCAACCCCTATCCGCAACTGGAAGCGAAAACGCAACGATTGACCCAGGGACTCATCTCAGCCGCAACAAAAGCCGGACTCCCCCACACACTGGCGGAATGTGGTTCGATGTTTACGCTGTTTTTCAATCCGGAAAAAGTCACCAGCTACGCGATCTCGGCACGAAATGACACCGAGCGATTTGCACGTTATTTTCAAGGCATGCTGGACCGGGGCATTTATCTTCCCTGCAGTCAGTTTGAAGCCAACTTTACTTCCACCATGCTTACCGAAGAGGATATCGTCCACACCATTCAGGCCGCTGAAGAAGTCCTGCAGGAGATAACCTGACCGAACTCAAACCTCTAGCTGAGCTGGTACTCCGGGCTCAGGGCGTGAAGTCCGTGTTTTCATCGATGTCCAGACAAAACGCAGCCAGCAACTGGGCGGCGTGATCCAGATCTTCCAATGAAACGACCTCCACGGGACTATGCATGTACCGATTGGGAATCGCCACGATGCCAGTCGCCATGCCCCCCTGATTCAATTGCATTGCGTTGGCATCATTGCCGGCAGGCCGGGAGATACTGTTAATCTGGCAGGCAATTTCACTTTCATTGGCTAATCGTGTTAATGACGAAAACACAACAGGATTCACGTTAGGACCTCGATACACGACAGGACCGTGCCCCAATTTGATGTCGCCATGCTCTTTCTTGCTGACAGTGGGGCAATCGGTGGCGTGTGTGACATCCACGGCGATTCCCACCTCGGGATGAATGGAGAACGCACTGGTTTGCGCGCCGCGCAGCCCGATTTCCTCCTGCACGGTGGAAACGGAAAAGACTCCGACATGCGGCGATTTTTCACTGACCTGACGTAGCGCTTCCATGACGACCCAGACTCCGACCCGGTTATCCATCCCGGGGGCAGACGCCAGTTGGTTCAACATCGGCCGAAATCCCAGCTCAAAGGTAATCGGATCACCAATCGCAACCTTCGCGCGGGCTTCTTCTCCGTTTTTGGCGCCGATATCGATCCAGAGATCTTTAATTTCCGGAACGGTTTTTCTTTCTTCAGGAGTCAACAGGTGAATCGCTTTGCGGGCAACCACACCATGTACGGGGCCGTCAGCAGTATGCACCTGCATGTTCTGCCCCAGCAACATCTGAATGTCCCAACCGCCAATCAGGTTTGCCCAGAGATAACCAGAATCATCGATGTACTGCACGAGAAGACCAATCTGGTCACAATGCCCCGCGAGCATCACCCGCCGTTTCGCACCCGGATTGACGGCTGCAATTACATTCCCGTGCAGGTCCGTTTTGATTTCATCGGCAAATTCGCCGACATATTCACGAACGACCTCTTGTATAGGACGTTCGTACCCTGAAGGTGCTGGAGAATGAAGCAGTTTTTTAAGAAAATCCAGCGATTGGGCGTCCATGTTTTTCGTCCTCTGACAGATTGAGGGGTTTAACTTATTATACAAAAATACCGATCGCAGTTCGAAAACCGCGGGTCTCTAAAGCAGAGTGTAAGTGGCTTAATTTTAGTAACTTATGATTTTATTACAATCCGCATTCAAAGTGGTTTTAACTTCGATTTTTTTGAAAAGGGGGCCAGATGCTTTAATAAAGTCAAATTTGTACAAAAGAGGCACTCCCCCGCGAAATCCTTAAGCTAAGCTTTCAATGCAATTAGAGTACATACCCTGACATTGTTTCCGCCTCAAACACCGCTCTCGGACGGAAGTCGAAGCGATGTTTGTTTTTGAATCTGGATGAACCGAGTTTTGTAAGCGAAGAGAGGTTGTCCTGTCTTTGAACTGAAATATCGAGGACCAAATGACTGACTGGACGAAATTACGAAAAAAACTGATTGGTGAAGGAAAACAAAGCCCACTTCCTTCTCAAATCAAGCTGCCCATGCTGCCGAAAGCCGTCATGGAGTTTTCGCAAAAGGCAGAAGATCCGAATTCGACGCCTAAAGAACTCAGCAAAATCATCGAAAACGATGCCGGCATTTCGTGTGAATTATTACGCATGGTCAATTCCAGCGCTTTTGCGCTGCGACGCAAAGTTTCTTCGATTCAACAAACCATCACCCTGCTGGGGATTCGCTCTACAAAACTTTTTTTAGTCACGACTGGTCTGAAACAGGCCATGTCGAGTAACGAATCAAAGTTGATCAATCTTCCCAACTTCTGGAGCACGAATCTGGAACGTGCCTTGACAGCACGCGAAGTCGCCCGACTGATGAAAGTAGATCCTGATGTGGCATTCTCAGCAGCCATGCTGCAGGATTTTCTATTGCCTGTCTTATCGAAAGAATTATTCGATCTTTATCTGCAATTCACCATTAACCAGGATAGCGACCCCTGCCTGTTAAAAGATTACGAACGCAGGCATTTCAGCTGGGATCATTGTGCCGCTGCCGCGAATGTAATGCTGGACTGGTCGTTTCCCGATGATCTGATCTGTTCCGTCTACCTGCACCACGAAGGACTGAAACTGCTCACAGACTCCGAATTGGGTAAGACGCCCGCTGCAGCCGTTGCAGTCGCTTCCCTGATTCCGGACCCGCTGCGGCAGGATCCCAACGGGTTAAATCAACTGCTGGCATTACATGAAGCCTGGCCGGAATTCAATCTATTTGAAATTGCAGAACAGATTGACAGCGAGCTTCGAGAAGAATCGACGGCGGCCAGAAACTATCTCTCACTGAAAAACCGTCTTGAAAAACACGCAGCGCTGATTGCCAGCGAATAGATTGAGCCAATCTATTTTTAGAAGAGAAATCAGGTCGACGCATCGACCTTCCGCTCATTTCTTCATGAAGCGGTTGTGGAATAATCACTCGATTGTTTCAGACTTTTCTCCCACTTTTCTTTTTCAGCTCTGACCTGCTCTTCAGATGGTTTTTCATGCTCCACCAGATGATCGCTCTTCAATAAATAGCGTCCGTCTTCGGTATGCAGACAGAACTGTTTGAACCAGAGCATGCTGGCAACATTGGGTTGCGGACTGTAAAGCGTCACGCCGATCCCTTTTTCATAGAGATCGTAGAGCATCCCGAAAAAGCCGCTGGGAATGTATTTTACCGAAGTCAATTCCACGCCGATCGATTGACACTTTTCTTTATCCACCAGGCGGGTCAGAGTTTCACGCAGCAGGGCCAGATCGGCTCCATCCCAAATTTCCATCGTTCCGAAATCCAGGACGGTTACTCCCTCACGCACGTAAACACTCATTCGATCGCGTTTTGAAGCCATGCCGTCGTTCTCTCTTTCTGCTTGTTGACCATCAAAGCTGTTAAACAGTGAACTGTTAAGAAGATTGAATAGACGCAAACAGCGGGCCATTTTTGTCCAGAATCATTTACTTCTCATTTACAATGCCGATAAGCTACTGTCAGATTGAGACTTAAGAAATCCTGTCTCTTCTAAAATTCATTTTCTCTTAACAGGGGCTGTTGTGTTTTTTCTACATCAGGGCAACGCCCGGTGTAAAAAAGCATCACGATAGGTTCTGCTGCTAAACATTCAGCAAAGTCTGATCATTTTCTGCTGCTATGTCTGACACTCTCTACGAAAAGCAACAGGTAAACGTTGGATTTTGGCAACAACAGACATGATGGGGACGTGACGTTTCAGAGTCAAAAACCTAACAGTCGTCAGATTGGTGACTGTACAGACAAGAAAACCTCAAGCATGAGGGGACTGGAATCAACAGCTGGAAAT
>NZ_CALFPF010000014.1 GCF_937919775.1 uncultured Gimesia sp. | reverse complement strand
TCTTTGAGAGGGGTATTTGAAAGAGTAATGTGAAGTGTGCAATATTGGGAAGCTAAGGCTTGCCACCCAACCATTGCGATGGGGCAGGTTTTTTATGAAATTTTGAAATTGGGGTCAAGCCGTATTCGGTAAAATGCCGATAACAGGCTCCCTGAATACTGTGCAATTATGTTTAATCAGGCAATTTCAAACGAGTTACGGAAATCAAACCTTTTTCAGAGTTTGCTGAACTGCCGGATTTTTCAGTCAGGTTTCTACCGATTGCCAGAGAAAGTTGATCCAAGGAAGACCGGATTGCCGATGAATCACCTGTTATCGGGCAAAATACGTACTTCTTTTTGGGAGATTCCTCCTCGATAGCATATATTCTAGATCGCATCACATTTAACCATAGCGTCTCTCGTTCTATGATACTCGGTCCAAATGGCCCTGGAGACGCTACAGTAAACCTGGACACAGGCTAAAGATGATCTTACAGGGTTTGATCTTCGATGTATTAAAGATTTGATATTAATAGACTTACCTCTTTGATACGGATAAGATTCCTGTTGCTGGCAATACGGAGATTGCGGTAAAATCATTTGTTTCATAATACGGTAAACGCTCTCACTTACTCGATCCCTTCACTTCTGCCCGGTAGTTAAGATCGAACAAGAGATCGACTTAAGTAACACACGGAAGTGTTCTGTGGATAATCTCTCATCCGACAATCAGGAACGATCATTCCTCAGCGAAACTTTGGCTGCGATGACCCAGTTTGTGGTCACCCATTCCAAATTCAGCTTGGCGTTTGCGCTCATTGTTTCGATAGGTTGTGTGTTGCTGACAGTCTTCCGTCTGGAATTCAAAACAGACCGTGCTGATTTGATTGATCCCACCGTCGCGTTTCATAAAAAATGGATTAATTACACGGAAAGCTTTGGCAGTTCTTCCGATCTGGTATGCGTTGTCGAATCAGATACTCCCGAGAACATTAAATTTGTACTGCGGACATTGGGAAAACGAATCGAGCAGCATCCCGAGTTGTTTGAAAATCCCCTCTATCAAATCAATCCCGGCGATCTGCCATCCAAGGGTTTGCAATATTTGACACCCCGGCAATTGCAGGTGGGATTGAATCGGCTGGACGAATACGGGCCGATTTATCGTAACGGGCGCTGGGATCTAACGCAGGTTGATTTGCTTTATGATCGACTGCGATATCAGATTCAATCGAGGTCTGCCAGTTACCGTGGCGCTGACAGCGATAAATATCTGGAACCGCTATTCAACCATGCGGCAATTCTTTCGACTAGCATGTCACGTTTCCTGGCTGACCAGAGTGATTTTCAGTCTCCCTGGCCTTCCATCGTTCCCGTGAATGAACGCATGCGCGAACGCTCACAGGAAGTGATTTACCTCTTGAACCAAAGCGGGACGATGGGCTTTCTTAAAGTCTTTCCCGTGCATCAGGAAAACGGATTTGACGGCGCCACTCAGGCGATTGAAAAAATGCGGAGCCTCATTGGTGAAGTGGCAGCCGAAAATCCCGAAGTAAAAATCAGCCTGACCGGTATTCCCGTGCTCGAAAACGATGAAATGCGCAAGTCGCAGGCAGATATGATCAATGCTTCCATCATCTCCTGTTTAGGTGTCGGGTTGTTACTGTTTATCGGCTTTCGCGGATTTCGGCACCCGATCCTGACACTGATTATGCTTGCAGCAGGTATGGCGTGGGCTTTTGGATATACGACATTGACGATTGGGCATCTGAATATTCTCTCGGTTTCCTTCGCTGTGATCCTGATTGGATTAGGTATTGATTTTGGCATTCATTACCTGGCACGTTACATCGAGTTACGTCACCGAGGCGTCGACCTAGAACCCGCGTTGCTCAAAACTTCCCGTACTGTGGGCCCCGGCATTGTTACTGCTGCATTGACAACGGCTTTGGCCTTTTATTGTGCAGGGCTCACCCCCTTTCTCGGGATTGCTGAGCTGGGATTTATTGGTGGCGGAGGAATATTGCTGTGTGCTCTTGCCACCTTCATTGTTTTGCCGGCACTCTTGTCACGAGCTGATCGAGATGTTGAAGTCAAACAGATGCCAACCCCCTTTCAGGGAAAATGGCTGCAGAAAATGATTCTGCGGTTTCCCCGTGGTGTGGCTTTGTGCTCTCTGGCATTAGTCGCTTTCTGTGCCAGCCAAATGGTCCAGAAAACGGACGAGGGTTGGTCGTCGCGAGTGGTCTATGATTACAATCTCCTCAATTTGCAGGCTGCCGGCCTGGAATCGGTTGAAGTCCAGAAACGTATTTTTAACGACGCGCAGAACTCGCTGTTGTTTGCGGTTTCGGTAGCAGATAACCCCGAAGCAGCCCGTGCACTTCGCAAAAAGTTTGAAGCATTACCCAGCGTGTTACATGTGGAAGAACTGGCTTCGCGTGTTCCCGCTCATCCGTCGCATGAGACCAATCTGCTGGTCCAGTCATTCCAGGCTCAGTTGGCGAACTTGCCGAATGATACCCCACCTGTCAGTCGGCTCAATCCTTCAATGATCGGACGCAAGCTGGAACAGTTTTATGTGTTATTGTCCCGCTACAATCATCCGATGGCTCAGTCGACAGCCCGTGTACTTGACCAGTTTCTGAACCGCTTTGAATCGATGACACTGGAACAACAATCGCGGTTTCTGGATGAATTTCAGTACCGTACGACAGCTTCATTATTAGGTCAATTTAAAGCCTTGCGTGGTGCTTCTGATTCGACGCCTGTGCGCTTTGCCGATCTTCCCCGTTCATTGACTTCTCGCTTTGTGAGTGCGGAAGGAAAATGGCTGATTCAGATTTATCCCCGTGACCGGATCTGGGATATTGGACCGCTGGAGCAATTCGTGAGTGAGGTTCGTTCTGTTGATCCAGATGTCACCGGGACACCGTTACAAAATTATGAAGCCGCGCAGCAGATCAAAATCAGTTACAAGACCGCTTCAGTTTATGCTCTTGCCGTGATTTGTGTGGTTTTGCTGATTGACTATTTAAGTCGCCGTCATGCCGCAATGGCCATGACTCCTTCAGTGATTCTTGCTGCTTGTACCTGGTTTATTCTGTTTAATCGTGGGACCCCCATCAGTGTCGAAGCTGCCATCGGCATGTTTCTCGTGATGTGTATCGGCGTTGCATTTGTATTGGATCGAAGTAGTGTCAGCCATATGTTCCTGACAATGCTGCCCCCTGTCGTGGGCGGCGTTGTGATGTTCGGAATTCTGGCGATGGCATCGATCGACCTCAATCCGGCAAACCTGATTGTGCTGCCATTGATTTTGGGTATTGGAGTTGATGACGGCGTACACGTGGTTCACGATTATCGAATGAAACGCGGTGCCTATAAGACTTCACCCAGCACGATCAATGCAATTGTGATGACCTCGCTGACTTCCATGATTGGATTCGGCAGCATGATGGTGGCCACACATCGCGGGTTATATAGTGTTGGTCTGGTGCTGGTCGTTGGCGTGGCCTGTTGCCTGTTTGTTTCGCTGGTTACACTGCCCGCGCTATTGACCTGGATTTCCAATCGTGAACAAGCCTCCGATTCCGTGAGCATCGATGACGTTGACGACAGGCAAAGCAACCGCGGTAAAAAGCGGCACAATCGTGACAGAATCGAAGCGGAAGCCGCCGCCTGATCGGTTCCGCTTACATGATCCAGCCGCCGCCTAACACGCGGTCCTGATCATAAAGCACGACGGCCTGACCTGGCGCAACACCATATTCCGGATCATCAAAGGTCACGTGGAATCGCTCTTCATCCAGAATTTTGACCGTGCAGTCTGCTTCTTTGTGCTGATAGCGGATCTGTGCCTGACAGCGGATTTCAGAGCCGGGACTTTCAATCAGCCAGTTACTGCGATTGGCGTCCAATGTCCTGCGGGCCAGATCTTCACGGGTTCCAATTACCACGCGCTTCGATTCGGGTTCAATCTTGATCACAAACCGTGGAGTTCCAAAAGCGACTCCCAGTCGTTTGCGCTGGCCAATGGTATAATTTTCATAGCCCGTGTGATGTCCGACGACGTTACCCTGAGTATCAACCATTTCACCGGCCGTTTCCTGTTCGCCGCGATAGCGATTGAGAAATCCGAAATAATCATTGTCGGGGATAAAACAGATTTCCTGGCTGTCGGGTTTATTGGCAGTTCGCAAGCCGGCTTCTCCCGCCAGTTCGCGAATTTCCGGTTTGACGAACCCGCCGACGGGAAAAATAATCTTATCAAGTAAACTCGGATTAATACCAAACAGAACGTAGGACTGGTCTTTTGATCGATCGAGACCGCGCACCAGTGCCGGCAGATTTTCGCCGGGAATCGTATTTAGCTGCGCATAATGGCCGGTCGAGATGTATGACGCGCCCACCTGTTCTGCGAATTCCCAGAGCTTACCAAACTTGAGCCAGTTATTGCACATCACACAGGGGTTAGGCGTACGACCGGCAAGATATTCATCAGCAAAATAATCTTTGATGCGGCCAAAAGCGTCTTTGAAGTTGAGGGCATGGAAGGGAATATCCAGCATATCGGCGACGCGACGGGCGTCGGCGGCATCACTGGCCGAGCAGCAACCCTGCTTATGTGCTTTCAAATTCAGTACGGGCAAACTGTTTTTATCGTCGATCGCGCAGGCGGTTTCCTCAGTGGCTCCGGACCGCATGAACAGGCCGATCACTTCATAACCCTGCTTCAGTAATAAATGAGCGGCTGCGGAGCTATCGACGCCGCCACTCATTGCCAATACAACACGCTGGGACATATCAGGAAAACTCAATTTGATTAGATAAAGAAAAATAGATTGTCAGAGACCCCGTTTCATTATAGACGACGACAATTTCGATCACAGGTACGAAGGTGGGGGAAACTTTTGAATTCAAATGAAATCAGGCGTTCCTGCTACCAGATTGTCTTGGGAAAGTTAATTGGCTCACAAAATGTGGCCCGGTGTTGCTGTCGTGAGTCTGCTGGCAAGTGCTTACGTTTAAAAGTGTTCGGTCAGTTATTTGGAATGAAATTGGAAATAGATCAGATCTTCGATGAGCGAATCGTCCCGAATGCATGACTCTGGATCCGGTCATCTGAGACCTTGCGAACCAGGCGACTGTCTAGACAGCATTACCCAATAAAAAAGCCCTCGAACAAATGGTCGAGGGCTTAGTCGTGAATCAGGAGCTGACTTATTTGGACGCGCTGGCTTGGGCTTCATTGAATTTTTTTGCAAATTCGATTTCTGCCTGCCAGCGTTTCACTTCATTTTGCGCTGCTGCTAAAGTTGCCGCTGCGGCATTGGCTGCATTTTGTGAAGCAGTGGCTTTGTCAGTGGCAGGTTTCAATGTTTTCTGAAGCTCAGCTATTTTGGCAATAGCGGCATTGATTGCGTCTGTGGTCTGCTTGATTTGCGGAGTGTATGTGGCAATCTTTTGTTGATTGTCTTTAATCGCTGCCTGATGAACCGCCAGGTTTTTCTGCTCTGCTGCTTTGGCTGCTTCCCGCTTATCAATTGCTGCCTTGAGTTTCACTGCCGCTTCTGCCAGATCTGTATCGCCGGCGATTTGTTTACTGAGAGCATCCGCTTTTGCGTGTGCTTCTTTGATCGCCGGTAATGGTACATCAAGCGCTGCAATCTGATTTGTGGAATTGGTGGCACTGGCCTGCGCGTCTGTTAAAGCTTTCTGAGCCGTTGCCAGATTCGCATTGAGGCCGTTTAAACTAGTTTGCAGATCGGTTTGCTGTTTCTGCGTGGCAGCGATGTCTGTATTAATTTTATTGACCGCAGCCTGATCAGCCTGAGCAGCGGCTAAGAGTGTTTGATGACTTGCCTGAGTGGTTTGCAGGGAGCCAGTGGCTAACGCCAGACGCTGAGCTAATTCTAACGGGTTCGCAGTTAATTCGCCGACTTCTTTTCCGTCAGCTGCATTCCAGACTTTGATTTTTCCGGTCCAGTCGCCGGCAATCACGCGGTTTGTTTCATCACAAATGGTCACGCTGACAGCAATATCTGCGAAAGCAGGGAGTGCAATCAATTGTTTTCCAGCCTGATCCCAGATTTTTGTGACACGGTCACGGCCACAGGTGACGAGTCGACTGTCGCGGGCGAATTCAACGCACGCTGTTCCACCGCCATGGGCATTCCAGGACTTGATGTTCGTTCCGTTTTCAAGTTCCCAGAGTTTGACTGATTGATCTTCACTGCTGGTGGCGACAATATTCGAATCAGAACGCCAGGAAATTCCTGTGATCATTCCGTTATGCCCTTTGAGTGTCAGGTATTCGCTGCCTGTAGCTGCTTCCCAGACAAAGGCTCCCCCATTACGGTCGCCCGAACAAAGCAGCACGGAATCCGGGCTGAAGGCAAGTGAGGTCATCCAGTCGGTGTGTTTGCGGATTTCATACGCGAGTTCCCCATTGCTGGTGGAGTAAACGCGTATGACTTTGCTGGGACTGCCCAAGGCGATAAATTTCTGGTCGGAACTGATGTCCGCACACAAAACGGAATCCAGCTCATCACCTACTTCAAACAGGCGTTTTCCCGTTCTGACGTCCCAGACGACGACACGACCACTGGCACCAGCGTGTCCTCCACCGGCCAATAGCAGGCTGCCGTTACGGCTGAACTTCAGGACCTTGGCCACACCCTCCGGGAAAGGCAGGATTCCTAATAATTCCAGCGTTTGCGTGTTGTAAAGCAACACCTGTTTCTGGCCTGCTACAGCGGCTAAAGGAGACCAGGGGTTTGTGGCTAAGGTCGTCACTGCAGTTGAGAGACTGGTGTGAACGATCGGCTCCAGCGTTAAACGGGGAGGCATAGGAGGAGGTCCCGCAGGTTTGCCTGAGGACGCTCCCTTGAGCGCGAAATCGACTTTTGGTTTCTTAATTACTACTTTGCTGCCGGCATTTTCCGGAGCACCACCGTTAATCCATTCCTGGATTAAGGCGAGTTCATTATCGGGCAGTTTATCGGCTTTCGGCGGCATAAACGGTTCGGATTCATGAGTCACCAGCATGTATAAATAGCTCCCACCCGCGTCTCCGGCTGCGATGGATTCTCCAGCAGCGCCCCCCTGCATCAGACCGGTATAGTTAGTCAGATCCAGGCCGGATGCTTTTTTGTCGGTGTTGTGACAGGCGAAACATTTGGCGCGAAAAATCGGCTTGATATGTTCGTCGAACGTGATTTTCGGTTTTTTGGGGTCTGCCGGCTTTTTGTCTTCAGCGATCAGTGCTGTTGACATCAGGGAGGCGATCAAACCGGCAACGACGAACAGTTTGCAGAACTGTTGACACCAGTTAACAGAGAATACGTTTTTCATAGTCATGACCATATTAAAAGCGGGCTTTGTCTTGAAGTTCCCCAAAGTTGCTGAATCACTGTCTATTTCATGTTTTAGTGATTAAAGATGAATTCTCGCGAGTTCAATAATGACCAGAATACATCATTCAATGTATTGGTCTCATCTTTCTTGTTTTCATCAAGCACTTGAACCAACGAAGAATATTCTTTATCGGTTGGTTTGCGTGTGAGGCAGTAAATATACATTTCATCAATCACTTCCAGAGGCTTTTTGCCGGCTTTGATTCTGGTCTCGACAAATTTGCCTTGTACGATTTTGCTGTTCACGGTATCGCCATTCAACAGGTGCAATGCCTGTGAAAGGCTGGGTTCCATACGAACTTCGCAGGAACAAACCGTATCACGCTTGGCGCGGCCGAAGGTTGTCAGGAAGTAGGTTGAAGTGTTTCCATCAGCAATCTGAACGGCACGGGCGCCCAGAGGCAGTCCACGAAACTTGTTTGGAGCATCAGTGACCTGGCTGATGCAGTCCAGCAGCACTTCTGCACGCAGGCGTCGTGGCTGTGCGTGAGAGAAGTTGGTCAGATCGCGCTCATTCGAAGGATTTGTCTGCGTCGAAAGCTGGTAGGTGCGTGAAGTACAGATATCGCGTACCAGTTTTTTGAAGTCATAGTTGTAATCGGTAAAGCGTTTGGCAAGCTCGTTCATCAATTCAGGGTTCACGGGAGGATTACTGACCCGGACATCATCCACTTCGTTGATGATTCCCTTGCCGAAAAAGTGAGCCCAGACAATGTTGCTCAAGTTCGTTGCAAAGTAAGGATTTTCACTAGAGGCCAGCCATTGTGCGAGCAAGACGCGACGATCTTTGCCTTTGGTATCAGGTTCCGCGCCGCCCAGGAACTTGGGTTTCATTACGCGTTTGTCAACCAGATGCTGCACTTCGCCACTGCCTCGGTTGAAAATGATAGACTCACGTGGATCTTCACTCCCTTTGCGGCCGATTTGTGAGAAGAAAGCAGCGAAGCTGTAGTAATCGTTCATCGTCCAGCGGTCAAACGGATGATTATGGCATTGGGCACACTGAATACGCATTCCCATAAAGACCTGGGCGACATTTTCAGATACTTTGAGCGTGTCGCGTTCATTTTCGTAGTAGTTGGTTGCCGCGTTGGAGAAGGTACCGCCGGTAGAACCAAGCAGTTCCTGAATCATCACGTTAATGGGTACATTGGAAGCAATCCGTTCCTGCAGCCAGTTGTAATAGAGCAAAGCGGATTTGTAGCTGATGACATTATTGAGCGTGCGGATTTGTAATAGCTCTGACCATTTCATAACCCAGATTTCCACAAACTCTTTGCGGTTCAGCAGATTATCAACGAGCTTGTCTCGTTTTTTGGGATCTTTGTCGGCGACAAACTGATTAAATTCTTCGATCGTGGGCAGGATACCGCAAATATCGAGGCTGGCACGACGCAGAAATTCCGCATCAGAACAGACCTCGGATGGAATGACCCGCAGTTTTTTCAGTTTGTTGTGAATCAGCGTGTCCACATAATTGTACTCAGGAATATCAGGCCATTCAAAATTGAGTCCTTTGGGCAACACAACGAAATGTGATCCGACTGTGTGAGTATCGAAGCGGGCCATGATAAATGCTTCACCGCGATTGTTGGCAGTAATCAAACCATCTTTTGTAATCGTGGCAGAGTTATCATTGTTTGATGAGAACGAGGACAGCGAAGTGACATCGCGGGTAGTGCCATCGGAATAATAGGCGAGCACCGAGACCTGTTGTTTGGTATCTTTTCCATCAAGCACGCCACCTTCAGGGTAAATTTCCACTTTGGTCACCGTGGGAATGACGCCTGCGTCATAGGGAGCACCAGCCTGTAACCAGCGAAGTACTGCCAGATAGTGTTCTGAATCTTTTTCGTAAAGTTTACCACCGGTATGAGGAACAGCACCGATGGATTTTTCGAGGAGGAGACTTTCCTGAGGCAGACTGAGATTAATGCGTCGTCCGCTCAGTTCACGCGTCAGACGCTCATGGTCCCCTTTGGGATCAAATCCAAAAAGTGAGAGTCGGAAACCGTCCTTTCCACGGGCTGCACCATGACAGCTTCCCGTATTACAGCCGGCACGCATAAAGGTCGGCATAACATCCAGGGTGAAGCTGATCGGACGATCTTCTTTTGCTTTGACGATCTTTGTATGCAATTTGATATCAGCGCCACCAAAACTGGCAATCAGATCTGTTTCGCCATCAGCGACCGGATAAACCGTCGTTTTATCAAAACGGACGAGACCTTCCTGTGCCGCCTTCAATTGTAGCTGACTGGTGACATCCTGGGTCAGACCGTTATCAAAGACTGCCTGGGCGATGATCGACTGCCGATCACGGCTGGTTGTCAGCTGAATGTTCTGCGGATACACATTTAATTTCACCATTTTTGGCGCTGGTTTTGGGGGAGCCGGTGTGGGAGTCGGCGCTGTCGCAGGCGCTGGTTTGGGTTCTGCCGGCTTTGGTGGTTCCGGTTTTGCCGGAGCAGGTGTAGCCGGAGCCGGTGTGGTCGGAGCCGGTGTGGTCGGAGCCGGGGTAGCCGGAGCGGGTGTGGCCGGAGCCGGGGTAGCCGCTGGTTTTGTCTCCGCCGGTGTTGCGGGAGCCGGTTTTGCTGGCTGTGCTTTATCTTCTGCCACGGAGAGAGAGAGTCCACTGGCAAGGAAGATCAGAGAGAGAAAACTACGAACAAATATTTGATGACGCCACATAATCGAAAACCTTTTTTCGTCAACAGAATTTAGTTGATGAAGGTGATTAAAGTTTGAGTTCCAATAATGGAGAAACTGAGCGAACTTTTTAATAAAATCTTATTTTGTACCGGATTCCAGACGTTTCTGGGCTTCTAACCGGAGTTGTTCCAGCCGGGTCAGACGTTTGGGAGGGGCTTCTGTTTTGGGCTCCTCTTTTTTCACGACAGGCTCTGCTGGCTTGGGCGGTTCGTCCTTTTTAGGCGGGAGCGGCTTGTCGATCCGGAGCTCCGTACTACCGGTGGTATGTACGACCGTCTCGCCGTTCATGGGGATTTCCACCTGACAGAACAGGCTCTTATGCCGTCCTTCCGGTGAAGTGGGGTCTGTCTTAACTTTGAAGATGAGTTCCTTGCTTTCTTTATTGAAGGAAATATCTTCTGTCGTGACTTTGGGAGGTAGCCCTACCAGTTTGATTTTTGCATCGCCATCAAACGGGTTCTTCATGCTGACTTTGCAGATGATTTCTGTTTCTTTTCCCTGCTCGACGGCAGTACGTGCCAGTTCAAGATCCACGAAAGAATCGGTGATTTCCAGTGGAGCTAACTGAGAAGAAACCCAGGAAGTACCGCCTACATTAGCAGAGCCAAGGACAAACACCTTCCACTTTTTCATTTCTGCATTTGCGTTGGCATTCAGAGGATAGAAAACTTCATTTTGTCCTTTGGGGATTGTGACATTACTGGCAGCTCCCACTCCCGGCGGACGGAAGGGGAATTGCAGGGTAATTGGTTCATCGAATCCTTCTTTGCGTGTTGCAACCACTTTGAGTTGCATGGAGCCATTACGCGTCAGTGGTGCTTTCGGCTCAACAATATTCAGCGTGAAGGGGAGCTCATCCACCACTACAATGGGGATCTGGGCCACATCTTTCATCCAGAGCAGATCGTTATTGCGTACACGCACCAGATCTGCCCGGTTAGTAAAGACGCCTTCAATTTTCTGATTGGGGTCAGCGTGGCGCCCTTTGAATTCGATTAACTTGCCTTCCACGGGAGCATCAGCGGCGGCTTCAAAGACAACGGGCATCGTTGTTAGATTGGCAGCCATCGGCTCGGCAACCATGGTGACTCCTTTGGGGAAATTCTGCGAATCAAGCACAATTTCTCCTCCGAAGTTACCCCGTGTTGCGCTGATAACGACAGCAAAACGATTGCCACGGGCAACCACAATCCGCTGTCGCTCTTGTGAATAACGCGCATTTCGGGGAATACCCAGTTCCAGTGATGCTGTAACGGGAAGCATTTCGATGCGATAGACAAAATCGGCCCCGCCGCGAGCAAGGTGATCAGTAATCGAAAGATAATAGTCGCCATCTGCCGGAAATTTGTAACGGAAGTAACTGTCAGGCCCACGGGCGTCGTCATTCGAGGCAAGCCCTTGAAATTTATCGTTGTAAAGCACCATGACGGGATCAAGCGGGGATCGGACGCGTCGGGCATAACATTCGATTTCCAGTGTCTGGTCTTTTTTCCCCTGGAACTTGAAGAAGTCAATATCCCCTTCGGTTTCAATGATGCCATTAAAGGCATTGGGGAGCACTGCTGCTGAAGCCAGTTTGAATTCGTTATTGGGTTCCTGCTCAAATGAATTATCATGCGGGAACAGGCGGTAAACGTTCCCGGAGGGAGCACTGCCCCCTGCATCTGAGGCAAACAGTTCAAATTCCGCGTTGGGTTTATCTGGCAGTTGGAATTCCTGAACGAGGTTCTCGACCGTATTTCCTTTGAAGGTGACTTTCTGTTTTGCTCCCAACAGGCCACCTGCCGGGTAAACGGCCGTGGGGCGGGGATAAGTCCCAACATGCAGGCGATAGAACGAAGCGCCATTGCCGCCGTAGGAACTGTCGCGAACCAGGATCGTATATTTTCCATCCGCAGGAGCAATGACTGAAACAGCGGAATCATTCCTCAACAGCGGCAGATCATCTTCTGCTTTTAATTCAAAACGCTTTTCATCGAGAATGGCGATGTAAGGGTCAAAAACCGTAGTCGCCAGACGAACGCCTTCGATTTCTGCGGAGATGCGCTGTCCTTTTTTGGCTGTCACTACAAAATGATCAACGTCTTCATTTTGAACAACGCCGGTCACGGTCTGATTCAGTTCAATGGGTTGAGGTGTTTCGAATTCGCTGTTGGGCTCTTTTTCTGCCACTTCCGGGAATTGTCCGACCCAGAATGTTTTGTAATCTGAAACGCCGCTTTTGGTGCGAACCTGAAAGGTGTGCTCACCCAGATCACAGTCAGGAGTAATCTTGACGATGGCGGTGCAGATGTTGGCGTTTTTGGGGTCAGCCTTGATTTCCTTAAACTCGAACCCTTTTTTGTAAGAAAGGATTTCGACCGCATCGGATAATCGGGCTCCAATGAAAGTGAGACTGACTTCCGTGCCACGTTGTCCGCCGCGGGGACTTACGTAGTTCAAGCCTGGGTCACCTGCCCCGGCAAGATCCACGATGAATACGCTAAGTGCGATGGTCAAAATGCCGGTGCAAACAGATCTGTACTTCTGCAGCATCACGGTTCCCCCCCTTGGAAATGTTGATGTTCAAGTATCAGTTTTAGCTTAAACAGAAATGTTAGCACGGGAAAATTGGACTCGTGCTAACAAAACTGGTTCAATCATCTATGAATGTCTGGTTAGACAAGCAGGTCCTTAATGACTTTTCCGCCATCGACGATTTCGATGGGGCGGTCACCAGGCGCCATTAATTCTTTATCAGAGACAATTCCCAGGCAATGGTAGATTGTCGTTGCCCAGTCCATGACTGACAGTGGGTTATCCTCTGGTTCACTGGCGATGGCATCAGAAGCACCATAGATATGTCCCCCTTTAGTGCCTCCGCCGGCCATGACGACACTGAAAACTTTTGGCCAATGGTCACGCCCGGCTGTGGCGTTGATCTTCGGTGTTCGTCCGAATTCACTGCAGATGCAGACCAAAGTACTCTGTAAAAGCCCACGCTGACTCAGATCGGAAATCAAAGTCGCGAAGGCCTGATCAAATGCAGGCAGGCTGTTTGTAATGCCGTTCTGAATCTGGTCGTGCATATCCCAACCACCATAAGTCATAGTTACAAAGCGGGCACCCGCTTCAACGAGGCGTCGGGAAAGCAGCATCCGGGCGCCAGCCTGGTTACGACCATAAGCATCACGAACTTTAGCATCTTCCTTTTCCAGATCGAATGCTTCCTGGGAAGCTTTAGAAGAGACCATGTCGTAGGCTTGCTTGTAGAAAGTATCGACTGCATCCAGAGAATCTGATTTTTCTTTGGTCACAAAGTATTCATTAACCGAGTCCAGCAGAGAGCGACGACGAGTAAACCGATTATTATCAACGCCACCGGGCAGATTGAGGTCACGCACTTTGAAACCGTTGGCAGCAGGATCTGCTCCCACACTGAATGGTGCATAGGAGGAACTGAGGTATCCCGTACCGGCGAATTCGTTGGGCTGGTTGGGAATGCACACGTATTGTGGCATGTTGTTCTTAGGACCGAATTCGTGTGTCACGACACTTCCCATGCTGGGGAACTGCAGAGCGGGGCTGGGACGATAGCCGGTGAACATATTGTGTGTTCCCCGTTCGTGAGCTGCTTCGCCATGTGACATTGAACGGCAGATTGTCAGCTTGTCCATAATCTGTGCTGTTTTGGCCAGCTTTTCATTCAGACGAACGCCGGAGACATTGGTATCGATGGAATTCATCGGCCCGCGGTATTCAACAGGGGCATATGGTTTCGGGTCCCATGTTTCCTGATGTGCGGCTCCCCCCGGCAGGTAGATGAAGATCACTGATTTCGCAGTGCCCTCTTTGCTCTCATAATGTTTCAGTTCTGCCTGAGCACTTTGCATACGGA
>NZ_CALFPF010000013.1 GCF_937919775.1 uncultured Gimesia sp. | reverse complement strand
TGCATCGAAATCAGTGATACTCCGTTTGTGTATCACGCGTTTCCTTTAGCCGTTCAGAAAGGCAAAACCGCTGAAGTCGAACTGCGGGGATTTGCCTTGAAGGGGAATCAGAAAGCCAGCCTCTCTGCCGCCGATGCCAAAGAGACCGGCTGGGCACAACGTACATTCAAAACACCGGCCGGCGAGACGAATGCCGTCTGGACGCTGATCAGCGATGACCCCCAGGTCACCGCCCCCGGCACGAACATCTCAGCCAAAACCGCCTTTCCGCTGACACTGCCCGTCGGAGTCAGCGCCCAGCTCACTGAAGCGGAACAGACGCACTACTACTCTTTCAAAACGAAAAAAGATCAGTATTACTTTTTCCAACTGATGTCGAGCCGCATTGATCTCCCTCTGGACTGTGTCATGGAAGTGCAAGATGCGAAAGGAACAGCCCAACGCATCTATGTGGACGGGGGAGCGAATTCAGAAGCCGACGACAGTCTCCAGACCAAAGACTCGCAATTCTATTTTAAGGCGCCCGCCGATGGGGAATATTTTGTTACTGTCCGCGATCTGCATGACCGGGGGGGCGAGCGGTTTGCCTATCATCTGTCTGCTGAGCTGAGCGGTCCGGAATTCGAAGTACACGGCGAATATTACTACGCACAAATTGCACCGGGAACCAATATGCTGTGGTTCGCCAAAGTCAAACGTTTGAATGAATTTAACGGCCCGATTGAACTGAACATTGAAGGGCTCCCCAAAGGGGTGACCTTCGAACCCGTGACGCTGCCTCCCGGCGTCAATGACTGCGGCCTGATTCTCAAAGCCTCGAAAGACGCGCCTATCAATGCGTCGCTGGTGAAAATTTCCGGCAAAGCGAAAATCCCCGGCTCCGACGGGAAAGAACGGGAAATCGTTCGCTATGGTCGCATCACTTGCGAAATTCAATCAGGGGGCGGCGGACAGGCACGCTGGCCGATCAACACCTCCATTGTCGGCGTCACTAAGCCGCTCGACCTGCTGGAAGTGACGGCCACTCCCAGTGAAATCGTCTTAAAGCCCGGCGAGTCTGCGGAGATCAAAGTCAAAATCAAACGCAGCGAAGTCTATAAAGATCCGGTCACGCTTGCGACCTCGTTTATGTACTTCACTTCGAAATTCGGCGAACAGCTTCCCCCGGAAGTCACGCTCTCCAGCAAAAGTAAAACCCGGCTGGCCGGCGATACGCTCGAAGGAACCTTGATCATCGAAGCGTCCAAAAAAGCGACTCCCATCAAACGGTTTCCGTTCGCCGCGATGGCCCGTGTGGGAATCACGTTTTCGATTACGACCAACTATGCATCAAACGTACTTTATCTGACGATCACCGATTCTGAAGGAAAAGACAAACTGGCTAAAAAATAGGGGTCGACTTCAGCGTCTCTCCCCCCTATTCTGGTAGTACCCGGTACCCGTCTGCGCAGAAAGTCTGATATGGTGTGGAGAGACTCGAAAACAAAGTCCTTGCTGCAAATCGTGAGAACTCATCTGCTCGTTACGCTGGTCTTCGTTTCGTTCAACTGCGCTCCTCACGTTGGCCTGCTTTATTCTCAAGAGCCTGCAAAACAAGCTGTCGCAGAGAATTCGGATCAACGCCTGTTTGAGTTTACGTTTCTCAACGAACAGCAGAAGGAACAGACGATCCAGGCTGCCCAGATCGTTGAAGCCCGGGACGGCGGCGTCGTGATGTTAACCCGCGATGGACGCTTATTGACGGCGACTCCGGATCAGCTCAAACAAAAACGGCAGCTCGACCAGAGTTTTACTCCTCTCGACCTGACAGAACTCGAACAGCAGCTCACCGCCGAATTCGGTTCCGATTTTACCATCACACAAACCAAACATTTCACCATCTGCAGTCAGGCCGGCAAACGCTATACGAAGTGGTGCAGTTATCTGTTCGAGCGATTGTATACTGTGCTCCACAATCACTGGGACAGTAAAGAACTCCCGCTGCATGATCCACAAGTCCCTTTGATTGCCGTCATCTTTAAAGACCGTGCGAACTTTGAACAATACGCCAGCCAGATTCTGGGAAAAGACAACGCCGCCGTGCATGGCTTTTATTCCACTCAGTCCAACCGGATGGTGCTCTACGATTTGACGGCCGCTCCCAATGAACCGCCGGCGTTTACCGATGCGGATATTCTGAAAAAATTAAGCAAGTCGCCTTTCAACGTCGCCACCATCATTCATGAATGCACGCATCAGATTGCCTTTAACGCCGGCCTGCATACCCGCTTCGCCGATAATCCGCTCTGGCTTACGGAAGGCATGGCCACCTATTTTGAAACGCCCGATCTGCGCAGTAAAACCGGCTGGCGGACAGTCGGCAAACCGAATCCCTGGCGACTGAAACAGTTTCAGGACTACGCCCGCTCACGCCGCCCCGCCGACTCATTGCAGACACTGATCATGACCGATCAACGATTCCAGGACCCGGAACAGGTGCTCGATACATATGCGGAAGCCTGGGCATTCTCGTACTTTCTGATTAAAACCAAACGCAAACAGTATGAAGAATATCTGCGTCTGATCGCTGTCAAAAAACCGCTTATCTGGTCGACACCTGAAGAACGACTCAAGGACTTCGAATCCGTATTCGGCAATGATCTCAGCCGTCTGGATCAGCAATTTCTCAAATACATGCAACAAATCAGCCGTTAATCACGGTTTTTCTCTTTGCATCTTTCACTTTTCTCAGTATCGTGCGCATACACGTCCTGAAATCAGCGGCGTGTTTTCCGGTACGCAATTCACCCGGGCGCGCGAACCGTTTCGTACTTCAGCAGCATCAATCCGCAAAGGGCACTCTGCATGTCAACTTCTCTGAAACCCTCGGACGAACAGGCCAAGGTGATTACAGGCTGTTTAATGTTGCTCTCGATCATTGCACTGGCATTTGTTTTTTATATTACCCAGGCCGTGCTGATTCCGTTTGTGATTGCCATTTTTATCGCGACGATTGTGACCCCGCTGGTCGACCTGCTCGTCCTCAAATGGAGGCTGCCTCAAATCGTCGCGATTTCGGTGACGCTGCTGCTCGTCCTCTCCGTCGGATTCCTGCTCTGCCTGACTCTGATTTATTCCACGCAGCAGGTCATCGCCAAAGCAGAAACGCAATACAGCGAAAAACTGGGCATCTTTATCAGTTCCGTCTTCGACCCCCTCAAGGATGTTGGTGGTCCTCACACGGAAACCGATGAGGAAGATCAGACAGAGACGGATCAGGATACTCCTGAAGTCGACGTCGCTTCCGTCGATAGGTCTCATCCTGTCGGGGCTTCTGAACCCGTTGATGATTCTCAACCGGTGGAAGCAGAAAAACCGGAAACAGGCTGGTTTCAAAAAATGGGCATCGATCTGAACGTTCTGCAAAGGGAAACCATCGAGTACATGCGAAATTCTCTGAAAGCGATTGCCATCAGCACCATGCAGAGTGCGCTCAACTTCACGACAACCTCGTTCTTCGTCGCAATTTTCGTGATCTTTCTGTTGGCAGGGCGGAATCCGAATACGGTCGTCAAAAATGTTACATACCGGGAAATTGAGCAAAAAATTCGCAGTTACATTTCTACTAAACTCGTTCTCTCACTGATTACAGGAACCCTGGTCGGCATCACGCTGTCGCTGTTCGGCCTGGAACTTGCGCTGGTCTTCGGCATCCTGACATTCCTGCTGAATTTCATTCCCTCAATCGGTTCCATCATCGCAACTCTGCTCCCGATTCCCGTGGCGTTCGCCCAATTCTCTGACAGTCCCTGGACGATTGCCGGCGTGATTTTAATTCCCGGTGGCATCCAGATGGCGATCGGTAACGGGATTGAGCCCAAACTCATGGGGGAAGGTCTCGAACTGCATCCAGTGACCGTCCTGCTCGCTCTTTCCTTCTGGACACTCCTCTGGGGACCGATTGGCGCGATCCTCGCCGTCCCGATCACCGCCGCCATTCGCATCGTGCTCATGCGGTTTGAATCGGGTCAGACCGCCGGCAACCTGCTGGCAGGTATTCTGCCCGGCGAATCATCGCCTGTTGCCTGACACCGAAAACGTAATTGAATGAGCCAATCATGTTTCTGTTGTAAGACTCGCTTTGAAGTTCAGCGATTGCGTTTCTGAGACGCATAAGCCGCGCGTCGTTTTTCAGCATGGAATACAAAGTAG
>NZ_CALFPF010000012.1 GCF_937919775.1 uncultured Gimesia sp. | reverse complement strand
GAAACAGAAAGAACGGTTTGTCCTGATTCTGTTTGATGAACTTGATCCCGTGCTGCGTCCAGAGGTCTGTGAGATAAGTCGGTTCATCGCGAATTGTCTCGTGCTCAATCACTTTCTGATTGTAAAAACCCGGGCTGGCGCCATGTGGTTTCGTAATCCAGTAAGTAAATCCTTCCTGCGGATGCAGGTTATCTCCCAGATGCCATTTCCCGGACAGCCCGCAAACATAACCCGCATCATGGAGCACCTGTGGAATCGACCGAAATTCTTCCAGCGTATTAAACGAATCAGGGCCGGTTTGAATGCGGGGTCTGAGATAACAGTGCACTCCATGCTGGCAGGGCATCAGGCCAGTAAGAAATGTGGCACGGGTCGGAGAACAGACCGCATTATTGGCAAAGGCCCGGGTAAAGAGTGTGCCTTCTTTCGCCAGCTGATCTATGTGCGGCGTTTTGATATCCCGGTTTCCATAACAGCCCAGCGTCCATTCGCCATGATTATCGGTCATGATAATCACCACGTTTGGTCGACTCTGTTCCGCAGCCGGAAGGATGACCACATTCCAAAGACAGAGCAGCAAGGCGGGGCAGCAGTGGAAAACAACTGATATTACCTGACGCATGAGCAACGCCCCTTCCGGATGTCAGACATGGATTATTAATCTCTGTTTATTAAATCATGCTGCATCGTGGGATTATTTTCAAGCAGATCCCTGCTGTGAATCGTAGATTTAATGCTGAATCAATTGGGTTCTCAGATGCCGGCAATCTGTCACAAAACCCGGAGCGTATGTCGTACGTTTGAAAGCAGCCTTGTGTTGAACTGTAAATGGACTTCACGACACGGCTTAATAATGTGGCGGTTTTTCCTGAAAAGGATCGAGGTCTTCGTCTTCCACTTCCAGGACGCCGAGACGCGAATCGAGCGATTTCATCGACTTGCTCAATGTATCGACCGTTGTATTCTGTTGGATAATGGCCTGATTTAACTGTTCGACTTCATGTTGAAGATGCATCAACACGGACTCGACCTGATTTAGACGAGACAATAGTTCTTCCAGCCTGGATGGATTATCATTCATTCGGGAAAACGCCTTTCGCGGAAGCTGCTGTTCTTATTGTGCTGAAGAGTTATGATGCAGTTCGAATTTTATTTACTCGCGTTCTACTTTGATACAATCTGAGGTGCGATTCACTATGATTCCACGATTTCGGTTTTGCCTGCTAACGGTTTTGTCAACGCTTGCCTGCTCGCTGCTCCTTTTCGCAGAATCACCGGCTGCTGAAAATGCGTTTCAGGTTCAATTTGCGGAATCCGTGCATCAACGGCCCTTTACGGGGCGCGTTTATCTGATTTTCACGCGATCGGAACGGGAACCGCGTCTGGGACCATCCTGGTTTCAACCGGAATCATTCCTCTCACAGGACGTGAAGAACTGGCAGCCGGGCGAGATGCTTGAATTCACGCCCGATTCCAAGGGCCTGCTCTCGTTTCCCATTCCACTGTCCGAGATGAAACTGGCAGGTTACCACGCTCAGGCCGTGGTTCGCTTCAACGACAATGATCCTGAAATCGGCACCGCGCCGGGAAACGGTTATAGCCAGGTCATCACCATTCCGGCAGGGGCCGACCAGAATATGCCGCCTCTGGTGATTGACAAACTGGTCTCGGAAAAACCGGCCGTTGATTCGCGCTGGAGCAAGCTGTTCAAAATTCGCTCTGCACTCTTGTCTGACTTTCACGGACAGGACACCTCTCTCGAAGCCACCGTCCTCTTACCGCAAAGTTATTACCAGCAACCGGAGAGAAAGTACCCCGTGATTTATTCGATCCCCGGTTTTGGCGGCGATCATTTGAGCGGGCGCAGAGAAACTCCGATTGCCGAACACAACGCAGGAAACGTGGAATTTATCCGCGTCTTCCTGAATCCCCAATGTCGCTGGGGGCATCATGTTTTCGCAGATTCAGCCACCAACGGGCCGGTCGGAAAAGCTTTCACGACGGAGTTTCTGCCCGCACTGGAAAAAACATTTCGCGCCATTCCTGATCAACGTGCCCGTTTTTTAACCGGGCACTCTTCGGGAGGCTGGTCTTCACTCTGGTTGCAGGTAACCTACCCGGACGTGTTTGGCGGTACCTGGAGTACGGCCCCCGATCCTGTCGATTTTCGGGACTTTCAGCAAATCAACGTTTATGACCCAACCAGCAACATGTATCGCGATGCGTCGAATCAGGCCAGACCCATTGCCCGCATGGGACAGGTTCCGATTTTATGGTACGAATCTTTTTCCAAAATGGAAGAGGTCCTCGGGCATGGCGGCCAACTCCGTAGTTTTGAAGCGGTCTTCAGTCCGCGCGGCAAAGATGGAACCCCTTTGAAGTTGTATGACCGGGAAACCGGGGCCATCAATGCCGATGTCGCAGAAACGTGGAAAGCCTATGATATCCGCTTGATCCTGGAAACAAACTGGAAAAAACTTGCGCCGCAACTCGCTGGAAAAATTCATGTTTTCATGGGCGACCAGGATACGTTTTATCTGGAAGGTGCCACCATGTTACTCAAACAATCGCTGGATCGCCTGAATGGAGAGATTGCCGGGGACACTGTTGTTGAGATTTTTCCGGGCAAAAATCATTCCACGCTGATGTCAAAAGACTTGATGCTGCGAATTCGCAAAGAGATGGTACAGTCGTTTCTGTCGCATCAAGATGAAATCAAATTACGGGCTCAACCACAGCAGTAGCGCAGCAGATGCCCCCTCGCTTAACTGCCGATATAGCGGGCATAGATCGTCTTGGCAACCGCGGGGTCATCGGTGCCTTTGATGATGGCGCGCCCATCTCGAAACAGGCTGATTTCGAAATCGGGGTTCTTCAGATTCAGCCTGAGCAGATACGCGTTATAGTCGACAGTTCCCGAATGCTGGAGTTTTTTAGCCAGATCTTCAAATGAGATGCGGCCCTTTTCAGCCGGAGAAACCTGAACCGCATTTCTGCCACACAGGCGTGTCGTGCGTGAGCCTTGTTCTCCCTTCAGCCAGATCCGTTCTCCTTGATGACAGGCTTTACAGCCGGCTTTCTCTCTGAGGTCGGCGACGCTCATCTGACGCAACGTTCCCTCCCAGACATCCACGACGGTCAGCACCGGTTTGATCAGATCTTCACGCCCTGCAAGAATTTTGATCGCATTGATGGCTTCGAAAGACGCGATCACATTGACCGTTGGCCCTAGAATTCCCGCGGTATCACAGGTTTCGGTGCTGCCCGGTTCCGGTGCGGAATCAATCAGACACCGCAGGCAGGCGGACTTACCCGGCAGGATGGTCATCGTTTGTCCGGTGCTGCCTATACACCCGCAGTAAATCCAGGGAATGCCCAGTTCCAGCGAGACATCATTGATTAGATAGCGGACTTCAAAATTGTCCGTCCCATCCAGGATCAAATCGACGTCCTTTGCCAGCGCTAAAATATTGGTGTGGTCAATGTCCTCGACGATGGCTTCGATCCGGACTTCGCTGTTGATTTTTTTCAGTTTCTCGGCGGCAGCAATCGCTTTGGGAAGTCTGGCTGCGACATCCGTTTCGTCAAACAGGACCTGTCTCTGCAGATTACTCAGTTCAACGAAATCCCGATCGACAATTTTTAACTGGCCGACTCCCGCCCGGACCAGAGTCTCTGCCAATACGGTTCCCAGCGCACCGCAGCCACACAATAACACGCGCCCCTGCATCAAGCGGGTTTGACCTGCCTCCCCCAGTTCTGAAAAGAGGACTTGCCGACTGTAACGTTCCAGTTCCGGTTTCATGCTGTTGATCGCCTGTGTCTGTCTGGTAAAAATCATTCACCGTCTATTTTAGCAATCACGGACCGGGATAACAGAGACCTACGCAGAGAACCACCCAGATCCAGCAAACCGGAACGATGCCATGCTCCCAATGCATTTATGACAGCAAAACAAAAATAGCCCCGCCATCGAAACAGCGGGGCCATACTCTTTGTTTTTCCGTTTTCTCTGGCAAGGTTAATCGACACTGATTTCCTGTAAGAGTGAGACATATTCCGGTTTAATCAGTCGGTTACTGGTCTCCGACCAGCCTTCTGAGGCCACTTTTAATGTGATCTTCGGTTTGATCCAGGTGGCTGACTTTCTGACTTTCACGAATGGTGTGGATTGTTTCAGACTCGGCAGTCGATTCTTCCATTCTTCCAGGACTTCTTCTGGAATCTCATTCACATCAATGCTTCCCGCGTAGACTAACTGTTTATTATGGGATGCAGCTAACAGTACCGATTCAATCTTACCGCTCGGCAATGTCGTATAGCCGACCAGCAAACAATCATATTCCGTCAGTTTCGGTGCAGCTTCTTCTGGTGCGGGCAAGGGCAGGGCGACTTCCGCTGCCTTGTCGGTTCCGCCGGCAAAATCGTTCAACGCATCTTCCAGATTCTCAGCTCCCCCTTCGGCTTCCTTCGCCTGATCGACGACCGAAGCCAAGAGATTGACATTCGCCGATTTCCGCACGCCCCAATCTTGAAATAAGGAATTGAATTCGAATCCACCCACGATCGCGAAAGCGCCGACCATTAAGGTCAGCCCCCAGATCGCCAGATCTAATTTCCAGGCCCCTACCGGAAAACGGCGAATCGTCGGTCTCCAGATTTTGAGCGGCGTCAGAAAAATGCTCATCATGCCGAACTCAAATGATTTGGAAACGGCATTCAAATAAACGACAACATGTCCGATCATAAACAGAATCAAACCCACGGTCGCTTGTGTTAATGTCCACAGACATAATTCGCCTGGACTCGCGCAATAGAAACGTCCGCCCACACTCAAGCCGATTGCGGCAAGCGAACCAATCGCCAGAATCCAACCCCACTGCGGGATTAATTCCCAAACGGTTTGAGGCTGTGGTTTGGCTTGCCCCTGCTGCTGAGTCTCTGATTGTCCCACACATCTTCCCAGCTTCGGATAATAGCCGCATTGGGGGCACCATGACGAAAGCCCCCAGGGCTCGTACGTACCACATTCAGAACAGGTCGGTTTCGCCTGCGATTTGTTGAGTTCCTGGAGAAGCTGGTCATTACGATGATTAATATCTGGCATGGCTCAGTTGCTTTTATTGAAGTTGACAGAGAATGGAGATCGCTACAAGTTAAGTGACTCTCCGTGTACCTTAGCTCACAAAATGCAACATCAACGAACTTTGACTTGTGGAAAAACCATTCTCCGAAGGGAAACCCTCCCAGCGCAGCCGGCAAGACCTGCACAACCAGCACAAACAGTCATCCTGTTGGGTTTGGGACAGCAGTAAATAAAAAAAGGCCGACGCCCGATAAGAGCGTCGGCCTGGAAACAGGTCGTTTACTGAAATGAAAACAACGGATAATCAGTTTACCTTGATCAACTCGATATCAAAGACGAGCACTTCATTAGGACCGATGTCGGGACCCGAGCCTCTTTGACCATAGGCGAGATCGCTGGGAATAAAGAGCTGCCACTTATCGCCCTCTTTCATCAACTGCAGTGCTTCAGTCCATCCGCCGATCACACCGTTGACGGGAAACGTTGCTGGCTGATTTCGTTTATAGGAGCTGTCGAATTCCGTTCCGTCAATCAGAGTTCCCCGATAATGGGTGGTCACGCTGTCTTTCAGACCGGGAGTTTTTCCGGAACCCTGTTTGATCACCTTGTATTGCAGACCACTCTTGGTGGTCTTTACGCCTTCCTTCTTGGCATTGGTATCGAGAAACTGCTTACCTTTCGCAATATTTTCTTCTTGCGCTTTTTTCATTTTTACTTCCTGCTGCTTACGTAATTCCTGTTGGAATGCGAGCAGTGTTTCGCGAATCTCCTCTTCCGTCATTTGCGGTTTCTGCTTGGTCATGGCATCCATGATCCCTTTCACCAGCATTTGAGGATCAAGTTCCAGTTGATCGCGCATCAGATTTTGACCCAAATTATAGCCAATACCGTAACTGACTTTTTGCTTTTGATCTTTGAGAGCCGATTTACCGGAATCTGCTTTTTCGGTTTGAGCGTTCGCCAAAGGGGAAAATCCAAAAAACGCAATACATAAACAGGCAGCAAGATGCCATTTAGACATAGGAAGAACCTTTCGGTGAACATGAAAACAGGATTGAAAAGGGGTGACCATACGGGACGGCGAGACCCGGATGGCAGCTCGCGCCACCCGAATTAGCAGATGATGTATTGCATGGTGTCCTCTTTCGCAGAGGATCTTTGACAAAATCAAAGTACTGATTATACGAGAGTCTCCCGGGGAGTGTCCACATAAAGCAGGGCCGATATAGCATGATTCGCCTTGAAATCAGGCCTGCCTTCTGTCTGACCGTGGGTGATCTCCGGCCGGATTAACCGACTACTTTCTGAAACCGGGTGACTGCCTCGTTGATATTATCTCTGCTGTTGAAAGCACTTAGACGGAAATAGCCTTCGCCGGAAGCACCAAAACCGCTGCCCGGTGTCCCCACCAGATGGGCTTTGTGCAGCAATTCGTCAAAGAACTCCCAGCTGGTCGATTCGCCCGGAGTCTTAAGCCAGACATAAGGGGCATTGACCCCGCCATACACAGAGATGCCCACCGATTCCAAACCTTCCCGCAACAGGCGGGCATTTTCCAGATAGAAAGCGATCAATGTCTGAATCTGCTGTTTACCCTGTTCTGAATAAACGGCTTCCGCCCCTTTCTGGATAATATAGGATACGCCGTTAAACTTCGTGCAATGGCGACGATTCCAGAGTGGATGAATGGCCGCAGGTTCGCCGGAAGCGGTTTTTCCCATTAACTGCTTGGGAACTACGGTGAAAGCACAGCGGGTTCCGGTGAAACCGGCATTCTTACTGAAGCTGCGAAATTCAATGGCGACCTCTTTGGCCCCTTCAATCTCATAAATGGAATGGGGAATTTCCGGATCTGTAATAAAGGCTTCGTAGGCGGCATCAAACAGAATGATCGATCCATTCGCTCTGGCATAATCGACCCACTGCTTCAGAGTCTCCTTCGTCGCGACGGTCCCGGTCGGATTGTTCGGATAACAGAGGTAGATCAGATCGACGGGAGTCTCCGGCAGTGCGGCGACAAAATCGTTTTCAGCTGTCACCGGTAAATAGGTTAAGCCCGCGTAGCGTCCACTTGCATCGGCGGCTCCCGTGCGTCCGGTCATGACATTCGTATCGACATAGACCGGGTAAACCGGGTCTGTCACTGCCACTTTATTATCAGCACCGAAAATATCGAGGATGTTTCCAGTATCGCACTTGGAACCATCCGAGACGAAAATTTCGTCGGCGGCAATCTCAACACCCCTCGACAGAAAATCATGTTTGGCAATCGCTTCGCGGAGAAACCCGTAACCCTGCTCGGGACCATAACCACGAAATGTGCCACGATCTCCCATTTCGTCGATGGCGGAGTGCATGGCTTCCCTGGTGGCGGCCGGTAACGGCTCGGTCACATCACCGATTCCCAGTTTGATCACGGCTGCGCTCGGGTTCTCTTCACAAAACGTGTTCACACGACGCGCAATTTCCGGAAACAGGTAGCCCGCTTTGAGCTTCAGGTAGTGATCATTAATGAAAGCCATTTCACGCCTCAAATCATAAAGAGAATGCAAAACTTATGTCGGTATCTTACAGAGCAGAATTTTTTACCAGAAACGCCGTTGTATTTTGAATTCTGGAGAATTGCAACCGAGGCACGCAAATGAGACTGCTTTTAATGGAAAAGGTTCGATTTGTCATTGCCAGCAAAGGGGCGCGGCTCCGCATTCAACCAGAAACGGTTTGTCAGCAGTTCGATTTGTTTTAAGCCGCTGTATTCACTGATTTTGCGCTTGCCCGTCAGTCGATGAGCTGCTCCTTCGAACAAGAGTTTGATTTGCGGTTGTTTTTCACGATTCTCCGTTTCCTGCTCCAGAGATTTGCCGACGGCAATCGCCACTCCTAATTGAAAACGGGCCTGGGGATAAATGGGAGCGCCCAGCTCGGCCAGTGACCAGCGTTCAACCCGCACGCGACACCAGCGGCTTAACGGCCGTGGCGGATCGACAAATGGCTGCAGAGCAGGGGGGAGCTTCGATTTGGCCTCCTCGTCAATCAGCAGTATGACACGATCATGGTGGCTCGCGTACAAACCCCAGGCGGGCCAATGGTCAAAATAGCCTGTCGGCTCGAGCAGGGGGGCCAGCATTGCCAACCAGACAATGACCAGCGCCACCCGTTCAAATCCGGAAACGACCTTGAGCGATAAACTCCGATCAAGGTCGCCAGCAGCAACACTGCCCACCAGCTTCCCTTTTGACAAAAGTCCAAACAGAATCAGATCCTGGATGATAAAATAGACGTTCCAGATGAGCACGCCCTGATAGTGGTTCAAGCCGCGTGGCCCAATCGCAAGCATGAGACAAACATGCATTCCGACTGCCGCCCAGAGGGTCAATTGACGAGTCCGTTGAAAGAATAATCCCAGTCCGATCAGAAACTCTCCCGCCGGAAAGGAAGCCGCAATCCAGTTCAAGGTCTGCTTTGACCAGAATACCGTTGAGATTCCTATAGCCGAGCACAGTCCCTCCACTAGCTGCTGCCCCAGCGTCTGCACAAAACTGGCATCACATTTGGAGAGCGCAGAATAGAGATAGATGCTGATGACAAACAGACGAAACAATTGAATCGCGCGCGGCGGTTTCAGGAACGTCAGGATCAGAAAACCCAGTGCAAACTGATACGCCCAGGGCTGAATACGATGCTGATCAAAAACAATCGACAGCAGAAATGCCGACAAAAACAGACCGCCACAAACCTGTTGGAACAGAGGCAAGAGTTCGCGGTCGGTAATCCTCAAAAAGAACGGAGTCAATGCCAGCACGAGCAGACAAACCGCAGCAGCCAGCAGGGTAGCGAACGTGAACCAGTCTGATTCCGCAGGTACTGCTGAAATCCAGCCAAACAAAGGAACTTGCGGAAAGAGGCGTTGTGGTGTCCAGAGTTTCCAGGTATTTCCCAGCAACACGAGCGAGAACAGCGCCACGTTGATCTTCAGAAATCGCAGTTGGAAATGTAGCATCTCGCGGGACATGAATCGGATCGCCGTTTTTACTTCAATTATAATGCCCGCGGATGGCTTTCACCGCTCTCCACCAAAAACTCATCGAAAAAATCGGGAAATCGGTCCTTTAATTCAGCGATGTAAACACGGTGCCGCTGGCACTCTGATCGTCGGATACAATTTGAACCGTTGTGCCCGGGGCATTCGAACTCCGTCGAATCATCGCCATCGCGACCGCAGGATATTTCCCGTATGAGCGGGCGGAAGAGGTAACCGTGCCCACTTCCTGAAGATTTTCTGGTTCGCCTGACATGATTTTAGTTCCAGCCGGGGGAACCCACGCCCGTTCCAGGCCAATCGCCCGTAATTCGCGATTGACGTGTCCCAGTGAATCAATCCGCGCGATCGGTTCCTGTCCGAGATAACAGCCTTTTTTGAACGAGATCGCCTGCTCTGTTCGATTTGCCTCCTGCGCCAGATTCTCCTCTGAGAGATCAACTCCGTAGAGAGGGAATAAGGTTTCAATCCGCAAGGCATCGAATGTGTCCTGACCCGCAGGAATCGCACCGATCTCCCTCAGCCTCGTCCAGAAATCCGCAATCTTGACATACTGCAGGCAGCAAAGGTATCCCGGCTGATGTAACCAGTCAACGCGTCGCACCGTGAGTTGCGAATCGGTGCCTTTCACTCGCAATTGCCGGTTTACCGCAAGCGACTCGACTTCGATGCCCGCCTGTTTCAATATTTCGGTCGATTTTGGTCCGGTCAGATACAGGTTACCAAATTCCGGAGTGCGCATTTTAAAAAACGCATCTTCCAGAATGATATAGCGATCCAGGTGTTTGATGATGGCTTCACTTGCCCCGGGCGCTGTGTCGATCCAGAGAGAATCTTCATGGTTGAACACAAAAATATGACCCAGAATGCGGCTTTGGACATTGGTGAGAAATGCTTCACAACCCTGATCGGGCTGCAAATTTTTGATCTCATTGGTACAAAAGTTATGCAGGAATTTTGCCCGGTCTTTGCCTCTTAGTTCGAATTGATCTCGATGACACAGATCGAAGAGCGCTGCTGCCTGATGTGCGCTCTGATATTCGTTTTCGGGAGATCCGAAATGAGCGGCGACAGGGTAAATTGGTTTAAGACTACTAAACACAGCACCATTTGTTTGCTGCAGTCTCTGAAAGTGGCGTAGTGACATTCGTTTCCTAAGTTGTCTGGCTAGAAGACGTTCTGAACAGAAATCTTCTGTGATAATATTGTAACCATTAATTAAAGTGGCCGGAGAGAATTCCGCGTCGCATGTCTGAACTGGTATCGTGATTTATATAAACAGGGGCAGGAGACAAGAATTCGCGTTATCTTGTCCCATTGAGAGAGGGAGTTCAAAAAGGAATGGGGTTGCACTCATATTCTAGGAGTCATACCATTTTTTTCAAGAAAAAAACATGGCCTTTGGCAAGGATTCGCAGACTACTCGATTTTATCAATCTTCAGGCTGTCTACTTTCAAAATACCGGTGCCGCCATTTAATCCCAATTGAATGATCGCTTCGCGCGTCTGGGGAGGGATGGGGATTTTTTTTGTCTCTCGGTACCAGTCGCGACTCCCGATCCAGGGACCGATATAAGCCTGCCCGATATTTCTGCGAATTTGATCATAAAAATGGATGATGAATCCGGGTTTTTGAAAGGTCTCGATACCCTGAACGGTGTTCATGTAACTGATCTGCAGACTGATGTCGAGAGAGTTCACTTTCGATCCATCAATGGCCATCCCCTGTAAAATCTGAGACATTCCACCTGGTGACTCATTTTCGAACTCCAGATAGGCGGCGCCTTCCGGTGCGTCCGCAGTAACCCAGTTCACTTTGCGCTGATAGTGCCAGTTATCAACTTTTTTATCCCCGTTATCATCTACTTCAAAATTACCATTCACAATTTCCGGTTTGAGTGGATCGGGTTTGATCTCGCGTTTCTCTTCCGAGCGTCCGGTCATCGGAACGAATAAAGTCGGAATGAGCCGCTTATGTTTCAGTTGCCCCTGTTCTTTCTGAAACAGATGGAACACTTGCTGATAACGTTCACCCAGCGGGATGAGCAGGATGCCCCCCTCTTTCAATTGATCAATGAGTGGCTGGGGAACTTTTTCGGGCGAGCAGGTCACAATGATTTTGTCGAACGGTGCTTCTTCCGGCCAGCCCAGATAACCATCGCCGATTCGCGTGTGTACGTTATCGTATTTTAATCGCTTCAAGCGGGCCGCAGCCTGTTTCCCGAGTCCTTCCACGATTTCGATCGTATAGACGTCTTTCACCAGCGCGGAAAGTACCGCTGCCTGATATCCGCTCCCGGTTCCGATTTCCAGAACTTTATCCTCAGGCTGCGGGTCAATCGTTTCTGTCATATAAGCGACAACATATGGCGGCGAGATGGTCTGCCTATATCCGATGGGTAATGCCAGATCCTGATAAGCCTGATTTTTCAGCGTGGAACTGACAAATTCATGACGCGGGACCTGCCTCATGGATGAGAGTACTTTGGGATTTTTGATCCCCTCGCCCTCAATATAACGGGTGACCATCTCATTCCGTAAACCACGAAAATGGGCACTGCTCTGTGAAAACGCTGGCTGCAGTGAATACAATACCGCGACGACACACACCACGTTTATGACTGAGAATAAAACCATTCGCTTCATGAGAGCCCTCGCTGAAGAGATTTCTGTTAAATGACCTTTTTTATAAGGGGAATGATCTCAAATTATAGC
>NZ_CALFPF010000011.1 GCF_937919775.1 uncultured Gimesia sp. | reverse complement strand
TTATACAGCCCTTTTTACGTCAGTGCCAAGGAATTGCAGAACCTGATTACTCCGATTTTGACCGAGAATATTGGCATCGTTTCACTCACCACTCCCAGCGAAATCGGTATCACGCCGGATGATACAAGTGCGGGTGGCGATTCATTTGCTCAGACCGACTCCATTCTGGTTCGCGATTATCCTGAAATTCTGGAAGAAGTAGACCGCCTGCTGGAAAAAATGGATGTGCCCCCCATGCAAGTTGTGATCGAAGCCATGATCATCAGCGTTGTGCTGAATGACGATATGCGGTTCGGCGTGAATTTTGCCATGCTGGGCGGAAACAACAAGAGTCTGGTGGTGGATGGCAACGGTCAGACTTTAAACAATTCCAGTGGTTTTCCAGGTTCCGGCAGCAGTTCGATTGTCCCCCCTACCGGACAGTTTATTGCTGATCTGGCAGGTCTGAAATATGGATTTTTGCGCGGAGATATCAGCGGATTCATTGAAGCACTGGAAGACGTTACAGAAACTAATCTGATTGCCTCGCCTCAATTACGGGCCTTAAACAAACAAAAAGCCGAACTGATTATCGGTGACCGAACCAGTTATTCTACTGTCACACAAAACGGAACTACCTCCATCCAGAACGTCAACTTCCTGGATTCCGGTATTGTTTTGAATCTGCGCCCCTTCATTACACCCGATGGGCAGATCCGAATGGAAATCCATCCGGAACGCAGTTCTGCAACCATTAATGTCAGAACGGGTCTTCCCGACTTACAGACCACAGAAGTCACCACGAATGTAATGGTTCACGATGGTCATACGGTGGTGATCGGCGGTTTGATCGAAGAGCGGGCCTCTGAAACAAAAAATCAGGTGCCGTTCTTAGGAGCCATCCCCCTCATCGGGACCGCATTCCGCCATCAGCGTGAAATCATGCAGCGCACGGAACTCATCATTCTGATCACGCCCCGCATTGTAGAAACACAAGCGGCTCTGGCCGAGGGAGAAACGCTTGAGTATGAAAGTGCGGAACGGTTGCAGACATTCAAAGACAATTTGCTGCCGATCAACCAAATACGTATTATTCAGTACCATATCAAACAAGCCCAGAAGTTCTTGAGAATCGGCAATCTGCCCAAAGCGAAACAGCAGATCAATATTGCTGTCCGACTGGATAAAAACAATATTGAAGCGATTCAGTTACAAAAATACATTGACGAAGCACTGAAAAATCGCAACCGAAGTCTCATCGGATTACCTCCCGTTCCCACTGCCGGAGTCCATGTCCCCTCGCTGGAGGGAGACCCCTAAACATGGTTCGGCGTGAAGGCTTTTTCGTACAATATTTCAGATTGCTGTCCTGTGCTGCTTCTATCTTGTGTTGCGGTTGCCAGTCGATGCCGCTTTCGAACTTGCCCGGTGTATCGCAGCAGGCAGTAGACACGAAATCTGCAGAGCAGGGGAAAGATCGGCCTGATGGAGCGCAGAGAAACTCTCCCTACAACATGCAGGCGAAAGAAATTGTCCAACAGGCACTCGATCATTACTCAAATGGTGATCTGAGCGAGGCAAAAATTCTGCTGGCATCGGCTCGAAAAATCGACCCCGGTCATATCGGCACGTTCGAAATCGAAGCGCAGCTTTCTTATGATATGGGAGATCAGAAGAATTATCTGCAGTCGTTGCGCGCCATTCGCGCTGCCAGCCCGCATGATTCGGAAAAGCAGAGTGCCATCGGCACTCTCTTTTTTCAGGCCGGGCAGACTCAGGAGGGCATCTCCTGTCTGTTACGGGCCATTGAATTGAAACCGTACGATGAAGATTATGCTTTGAAACTGGCAGCTTTCTATGAACAAACCGGGAGATCTGACGAAGCAAATCAGGTTCTCCTCCGCGCCCTGCACACCACGCCGGGCAGCCGACGGCTGCCGATTGCCCTGGGACGGATTTGTGAAGCCAACGAACAGTGGAGCCAGGCCAGCATCTATTATGCGATGGTCGTAAATCATTTTCCCAAAAACCATGTCTGGCGAAAGTGCCATGCCCGGTGTCTTTACTATTCCGGAAACTACAAAGCTGCTTTTGAGCAGTTCGCAATCTGCCGCAAGAATGATCCGGAATCGCTTTCGCTTTCAGAAATGATTACCTTCGGTGACGCCGCCTTGCGAATTGGAGACCTGGAACAGGCACAACACCTCTTTGATGACGTCTCCGCAGCACACCAGCATCAATTAATCCATGTAGAGATATTGCGCGGGTTATGCGCAATAAACCGCGGGCAGAATATCAGCGCAAAAACTATTATCAATACAGCCCGCACAAAATGGCCGGACGACCCCACTCTCTTGCAGGTAGCTGCCCTGATTCCTTCCGAATAGGAAAACCGCACGTTTCACACAAACAGTGTACGTGTCGCCACATCTTGATTCGCTGAGCCCATTCTTGATTACGAAATTGGACAACCGGCATTTCGTAACCTAGATTTGAATGGTGAGATACCTCCCCTTCTCATTTGTAGAGATCTGTGTTGTTATCTCTTAATCTGAAAGACGTTAAGCGTTCTTTGTTTTTCGGTAGTCTCTTATTACTACTGAGAAAGTAATCGGTTATGAAAAGTTATGCTAAATACTGGTTTCTGGTGTTGCTGCTTTTAGTAGTGAGCTGCGCTGATAACCTTCTCGTAGCAAGTCAGTTAGCGAGCCCGACGATTGCGTTCACGATTTCGCTGATTGCTTCATTGGCCGGATGGGTCTGGCTGGTCAAAACCATCCAGAAGGACCGTGACCAGATCACGACGTATATCAGAAACCCGGAATTAAAACGTCCGGGCTATCAGCGAAAAAACTTTTTCGGCGGCGTCTTTGCAGAAGCGATTCAGAAGATCGAGGAATCCGATACGGAACTGGTTTCCACGAAACAAATTAAAACCATGCTCAAGGCCCGGTTAAATACGTTACTCAAAAAAGAGATGATGAGAGAGGCTGTTCTTGAAAGCCTTGACTGTGGAATTTTAGTATTCGACGCACAGCATATGCTTGAATTTTCAAATTCCGCGGCCAAAGATTTCCTGATTCCCGAATCAAATCAATGCGAAAACTATTCCGACTCCAGTTTGTCGCTCAGTAAAACATTAATCAACGATGCGGTAATACCGGAACTTGCTAAATTGCTGGCAAAGACGATC
This sequence comes from uncultured Gimesia sp., assembly GCF_937919775.1. GTDB lineage: Bacteria > Planctomycetota > Planctomycetia > Planctomycetales > Planctomycetaceae > Gimesia. Next base: position 8,657 of record NZ_CALFPF010000011.1, on the reverse strand, counting down.
GAACGGAAAGACGCCACGCTACGCAGACGGACCGAATTCGATTTCACATCTAATGGTGCAACCAGTCATTACCGCGCCGTGGCAACCAATCTGCGCGATGAAAACCAGACGATTCTGGGCACGGTCATGGTTGTCGAAAATATCGGCGAAGAAAACGTTGAAAAAACGCGACATGCGGAATTTGTTTCTTCGGTAGCACATGAATTGAAAACTCCGATGTCGGGGATCAAGGCTTATGTGGAAATGCTGATCGATGGCGAATGTGACGCGGAAGAAGCACAGGAGCTGTACGGCTTTATCAATGACCAGATCGACCGACTCACGCGACTGGTGAACAGCATGCTGAATCTCGCCCGGATTGAAAGCGGTGTGGTCGAAATTAAGCGGCAAGACTATGAGCTGAATGATATTCTGAAAACCGCCGCCGATGTCATTTCACCAAATGCCACCGAAAAAGAAATCACGTTTGTCACGGAACTGAGCGATCTGTATCTGCCCGTGTTTGTAGATAAAGACATGCTGGGGCAAGCGATTATCAATCTGTTATCAAATGCAGTAAAATACACACCCAACGGCCATGAGGTGCGTCTGCGGAGTCGAATGGAGGATGCTTCCGCAGTGATTGAAGTCCGCGATACCGGACTGGGAATTCCGGAGAATTCGCTCCCTCATATCTTTGACCGATTCTACAGAGTACCCGAAAACAATCGCTCTGCATCCGGAACCGGACTGGGACTGTCCTTGGTTCACTTTATTGTCACCAATGTGCACAATGGGTCTATCTCAGTTCAGTCCAAAGTCAATGAAGGGACCTGCTTCACCGTGACCATCCCACTGGGCCACAAGGATAAAAAACGAAAACGACATGTCGAACCGTCGGCATCAGTCTGAAATGAATCGTGTCTCGCAGATCTGCTGTTTGAAAAAAGTTATCTGACAAGGAAAGAAAATATGGCACCTCTGATTTATGTTTGTGATGATGATTCACACATTGTTCGGGCCATCAGTATGAAACTCCGGAAAGCCGGTTTTGAGGTCGAATGTTTCCCCGACGGGTTCGCCTGCTGGGAAAAAATGCAACAGCGCGCACCACACATGATCATTACCGATTTACAGATGCCGCGCATGAATGGATTGGAACTTTGCGGAAAAATTCGCACATTTCCTGAGACTCAGACCATTCCGGTTACGTTATTAACCGGCAAAGGTTACGAATTCGACCACGACGAATATATCGAAACACTAAAAATAACCAACGTCATGGTGAAGCCGTTCAGCCCTAAAAAGCTGTTAACCCAAGTCCAGGAAAGCCTGAATCTCACCAACGATGTCACCGGTTAGCCCCCTTCAACAACGAAATCTTGCTGAAACTGTTTAACTATGCGAAATTATTATACTGCCATCCAGTTCTGGTCCTATTCGCTGCTGGTAGTCTGCCTGTGTCCGCTTGCCGTATTTCTGGGCTCGTACATGGGCTGGCCCCTCGGTGTAGCACCTTTGCTGTTACTGGCTCCGCCTGTAGTCCTGGCGGCCATCTCTTCTCAACGTATCTGTTACTGGACTATTACGGCTTTAGCCGTTGGTGCCTGTTTTGCGGAAATCTTTTTCAGAAGCGACATCAGTCATGTCAAAACCACGTATCCGCTGACCATCATGAGCGCTGCTGTGCTGATCGGGATCACTTTATTGATCGACCTCTATATTGGAAAACTGCGCGGAAAGCTTTCGCAGATTTATACACAAAACGATGACCTGGTTCGTCAGTTATATCAATCACAAAAAGAGTCTGCGCCCGACTTCCATCAGACGGTTTCACAAACGGAAACGAAAGATCGCCAGCAGAACGAATCCAAAGACAACCCGGCTGCAGAAGCGGGTGTCAATTATCCATTGTTATTATTGACGCTGCAGGATATCGGTCGACGCATCTCGACCAATCAATCAAACGAATTACTGATTCCGACCGTCATCAGCACTGCCAAAGCCTCCCTGCAATGCGAGCACTGCCAGGTTTATTTATGGGACAGCAAAGCACGCACCCTGAAAAACGCACTACCTGCCCGCTCGCGCGATAAGCTCGATTACCGGCCTGTTCACAATCGTGGAGTCGCTGCCTGGGTCATTGAAAATCGACAGATTCTGATGAGAAACGACGCCGAGAAAGACACTCGGCTGAAAAGAATACTGGAAGAAGATCCGCACATGCCGGATGCCATTGCGCCATTGACCGTGGGTTCGGAATTAATCGGCTTACTGATCATTGACAAGGTCGATATCGACTCGCCAACGATCGGACGGTTGATTTACATTCTCTCGAATATTTATGCACTGGGCATCAAGAACTCCCAGTTGTTTAAGCGGATTGAAGAAATGGCCAGCCGCGATGGCTTAACAGGTCTGTTCAATCATGCAACGTTCCAGGAGAAAGTGCATGAGCTGGTAAAGAACGCAGATGCACAATCGACTACGCTCTGCCTGGTCATGAGCGACATCGATCATTTCAAATCGTTCAACGACACGTATGGCCATCAGGCGGGAGATTTTGTTTTAAAAGAAGTGTCCCGCATCTGGAAAACGGTCATGCCGGAAAATGCGATTCTTGCTCGTTATGGCGGTGAGGAGTTTATCGGCCTGCTGCTGGATCACGAGTATTCTCAGGCTATGCAGATTGCTGAAGATCTGCGCGAGACACTGGAAAACTGTCCGATTCTGTTCGAAGGTCAACAGTTGCAGGTAACCGCCAGCTTTGGGGTGACCGAATACAGGCATCCCGCCACGACGTCCAATGAGCTCGTGCGTGTAGCAGATGAATATCTCTATAAAGCCAAAGAAAACGGCAGAAATCAGGTGATGGGCATGGCCCCCAATTCAAGCAGAAAACCCAGTACATAGATATCAATCCCATGCAGATTACAACAGAAATATTTGGAGATGTGCTGGTTGCACACACGCCGGATGAATTGACCGATGATACCTCCACGGAATTCGTGAGAGCGCTTTCGGAAGCAATTAATGAGCAGCACTATCAGGTCGTGCTGCAAATGGATCGCAGCGAAGTCCTGGATAGTGCAGGACTGACGGCATTACTTGATTTACAGGATCTGACACGCGAACAGGGCGGAAATCTCAAAATCAGCGGACTGGAAGATCCGGGCAAAAAAATACTGGAAATGACACGCCTTGATCAGCGCATCGATCTGTTCGATTCGGTGATCGAAGCCGTCTCCAGTTTCCAATAAAAACATTGTGTTAACATGAATAACAATTCCTTATTACAGCCGAAAATGCGACTCGGTGATTTACTCATCTACAGAGGGTATATCACTCTGGAACAGTTAGAGTCTGCGCTGGAAGATCAGGCAAAAGGGGATGGGAATCAGCTGCTCGGCGAGTTGCTGGTCAACAATGAATATTGCACCGAAGAACAGGTTCTGGAATGCCTGGCTCTGGAATACCGCATTCCTTACGTGCAGCTCGACAGCCGCATGTTCGACTCGAAAGTCTTTGACGTGCTTCCGCGTGAATTCGTGGAAAAACATACTGTGCTCCCACTGTTTAAAGTGCGGAATGTTCTGACCGTTGCCGTTGCCGAACCGACAAACGTGTTCCTGGTCGACCAGCTCAGTAACCTCACAAAATCGGAAATTCAGATTGTCGCGGCGAGTGCTCGTGAAATCAGGCGTATGGTGCAAACCTATATGCCCAATAAGAATGTCTTCGTGATCGACGACATTATTGATGATGCGAATGGCACGAACGTCGAGTTGATTGAAGAATCGATCGATGATATCGGCTTTGATGTCGAATATGCCGGACAAAGCCCGATCATCAAGCTCGTGAATTACATCGTTTACAATGCCGTTCGAGAAGGTGCCAGCGATATCCATATCGAGCCGACCGAGTCGCAATTGCGGGTCCGTTATCGTGTAGACGGGGTCCTGCAACAGGCACTTGAGCCTCCCGTGCATCTGGCGCCCGCTGTCTCTTCCCGCATCAAAATCATGGCCAGTCTTGATATCAGTGAACGTCGTCTGCCTCAGGACGGCAGAATTCATGTGCTGATGGAAGGCCGCCCCATCGACCTGCGTGTCAGCACGTTACCCATGCCGACCGGTGAAAAGGTCGTCATCCGAATTCTAGACAATCGCAGCGTGAATATTTCGCTGGAACAACTGGGGTTCAGTTCTGAAGTGCTGGAACACTTTGACGAGCAGTTGAAAAAACCCAATGGTATTATTCTGGTGACCGGTCCCACAGGGAGCGGTAAAAGTACAACGTTATATGCTGCTTTGAATTCCGTCAGTTCGATCGAAAAAAATGTCTGTACGGTAGAAGATCCGATTGAATATCAGTTGCCGCTCATCAATCAGTTCCAGGTAAACGAAAAAATCGGACTTTCATTCGCATCCATTTTGAGAAGTCTGCTGCGACAGGACCCTGACGTCATCATGGTCGGCGAAATCCGGGATCAGGAAACGGGAAAAATTGCGATTCAGGCAGCGCTTACGGGGCACCTGGTTTTCAGTACGCTGCATACCAACGACGCCATTTCTGCCATCACGCGATTAATCAATATGGGCGTTGACGATTATCTGATCGGAGCGGCTGTGAATATGGCGCTCGCCCAGCGACTGTGCCGGAAAATCTGCCCGAAATGTAAAACACCGTATGAACTGCCTAAAGTATTGCAGCTTGCCGTCGAACGGGTGGGCCTGGAAGGAAACGAGTTTTATAAAGGCAAAGGCTGCAAACGTTGTCACAATACCGGGTTTTCCGGTCGTATTGGCGTTCACGAAATTCTGACGATCGACGATCGTCTGCGTGAAATTATTACAACGGATCCCACCATCGCCTCCGTCAAAGAATATGCACAAAACAATGGCATGATTCCTCTGCGATACGATGCCATCCGGAAGGCAAAAGAAGGGCTGACCACTATCGAAGAAGCACTAAAAGTCAGCGACGAGGGGTGGATTCCTCGTAAATCGGCGATCAACCATTGACCGCCGTTTATTTAAAAGATTTATCGAGGCCTGAGAAAGCGACTCAATCATGGAAATCAATGACCTTTTACATGCAGCCGTTGACAGCGATGCGTCAGACATTCTGCTGGTGACCGACGCACCCCCGGTGTTCCGCATAGATGGAATTCTGAAAACAACTGCCCTGGAACCACTCGACCCTGAAACCATCCGGGACCTTTGCGATCAAATCTTAAAAGACAAACAGAAAGAAACTCTCGATAAACAAAAAGATGTGGATTTCGCCATCACGATTCCACGACTGGGCCGGTTTCGTTTTAACATCCACGTTCAGCGGGGCTCATTAGCCGCTGCGATTCGCCGATTTTCGAATGAAATCTGCACGCTGAGCAGCCTGGAACTGCCTCCGATTGTTGAAGAATTAACCCACCTGAAAACCGGCCTGATTCTGGTAACCGGCCAGACGGGGTCGGGTAAATCAACAACTCTGGCCGCGATGGTGGAAACCATTAATCAACGGGACTCAAAGCATATTATCACTCTGGAAGATCCGATCGAATATCAGTTTCAGCATGGAAAATCCCTGATTGAGCAGCGCGAAATCGGCGAAGATTGTCCCGGATTTGCTTCGGGACTGAAACATGTTCTCCGGCAGGATCCGGATGTGATCCTGATTGGAGAATTGCGGGATCTGGATACCATTCGCGTTGCCCTGCAGGCGGCAGAAACCGGGCATCTGGTGTTGGCCTCTCTACATGCTTCCACCGCTGCCGGCGTTGTGGATCGTCTGGTGGAAGTTTTTCCGCCACAAGAACAGTCGCAGGTTCGCAGCCATCTTGCCGAATCGTTACGCGCTGTGATTACTCAAAAATTATTACCAGCTGCTTTCTCAAAAGGACGAGTGGCTGCTCTCGAAATTATGCTGATGAATCGCGCCATTCAGACCAGTATTCGTGAGTCAACCTCTCATCTGATTCCCGGAGTGATTTCCACAAGCCGCCGCATGGGGATGCAAACCATGGAACAGGCTTTGAAAGAACTGCTGCTGAACGGAAAAGCCGACCCGGAAGTGATCGATGAGTATCTGCAGGAATTACGGGGTGAGTCGCCCAGAGAACATTCCCACGGCCTGCTCGCTTAGGTGTTCTCCTCAAGAAAAGATTGAACCATGCAATTTACTTATACAGCTCGAAACACTACTGGCCAGAATCAGACCGGTGAACTGGTGGCTGACTCGCGCGATGAGGCCGTTGTCAAATTACGCCAGGAAGGCCTCTATCTGCTGTCACTGGAAGAAGCGGAAAATGCTTCTAAATCCGGGCGATCAAATGCCTTCAAAAAACGTGTTTCCCGCAAAGATATCATCTACTTCACCAACCAGTTGGCCATCATGGTCGATGCCGGGGTGCCTGTTGCCACTGCTTTGGAAGGGATTGCCAAACTGCTCGAAAATCCAACCCTGGCTGAAATCCTGACGAATATACAGAAAAATGTAGAAGCTGGTAGCGACCTTTCTACCGCGCTGGCTGAATTCCCGCGGTGTTTTGATAAAACATACGTGAATCTGATCAAGGCCAGTGAAGCCAGTGGAACAATGCCTCAAATGTTGAACCGGATTGCCTCACAGGCTGAAGAAGAACAGGAAACAATTCAACAGGTCAAAGGGGCATTAATCTATCCGGCCATCATGTTTGTGATGTGTATCGGCGTGTGCATCTTCCTGCTGACTTATGTGTTTCCAAAATTGATGCCGATGTTCGCATCGCGGGGAGCTGCCGTGCCTACTCCTACCAAAGTGATGATCTTTGTCTCAACGTCGATTACTTCTTACTGGTATCTCATACTGCTGTTTCTGGCTTTGATGGCGGGCATTTTCTATTACATTCGGTCTCAAGTCTGGGGTAAATCTGCGATGGACTGGACCATCCTCCGTCTGCCCGTGTTCGGCTCAATGCTGAAAAAACTGGCCATCAGTCGCAGCATCCGCACATTAGCCACGACGATAAACGCCGGAGTTCCCATGCTCGAAGCCATCCAGCTCAGTGCGGGAGTGACGGATAATGTGCATTTCAAACAGAGCTGGGAAGAAATCAGTGAACTGGTAACGACCGGAAAACAGATTCATGAAGCCCTGGAAGGAAAAACCCTGTTTCCCCCCACCATGCAGCAGATGATTGCATCTGGCGAATCAACAGGACGCCTGGGCATGGTGTTAAATAAATTAAGTGATTATTTTGACCGGGAAGTGAAGGTGTCGATCAAATCTGCAACAACGTTGATCGAACCCGTTATGGTGATCTGCATGGGATCTATGATCGGATTTATTGCCCTGTCCATGCTGCTGCCGATCTTCACTCTGAGTACAAGCCATTAAGACGTGGCAGGGGGTTCTTCACCACTGTCTTCTGACTGAGTTGCTGCCGGTTTTTCCGTAGATTCCGGCTGATTGTCTGCCGGTTTTTCTGTCGTTTCCGTTTGCTTCTCAGGTCGTTCCTCCTCCACGGCACGAGTATCACCCGGCAGGACTTCCAACAGTCCCTGATTTTGAAATTTTTCCTGCGAAAAGGCTTTGAGCTCGGTATTGAAAATCTGGACCAGCGCGTGAAGACAGGAAGCCACAATCGGCCCGATAAAGACGCCCCACAGTCCCATCATCTGCAGACCTCCCAGCACACTCACGAAAGCCAGCAGCGGGTGCAGTTTGGCGTCACTTTGCAGGACATAGGTCCGAATGATGTTATCCATCGTACCGACGACCAGCGTCCCAACGGCTGTCAGGAACAAAGCGGAACCCCAGTCCCCCTGATACAATAACCAGCCGGCACAGGGACCCCAGATCAGCCAGGAACCCACTAATGGAACGAGTGACGTAATCGTGGCCAGAATCAGAAAAATAATGAAGTGCTCAAATCCCACCAGATGCAACGCAACCGCCGTGGTTAAACCCTGTCCGATCGCGGCGAGAAATGTGGCAAGAACAACGGCGCGAACCACTTTCTGAAACTGATCAATCAGCCTCTTCTGATAATCCACATGGACGGGAATCAAAGATTGCGTCGACGCAATCAGCGAATTACCGTCGGCCAGAAAATAATACAACGCAATAATAAACATCACCCAGGCCACCAGCGCCGAGAAAACACTTCCCAAGAGTCCTACCGTCGAAGCCGCGATCCCCAGAGAACGTCTGGCGATCGGAACTAATGTCGCCTGCAGGTTCTTACGGATTAGTTCTTCCACCGTCTCCGTATTTTGCTGAGCCTTTCCGCCCTCTTTGAAATCCATTTCTTTTTCTAAATACTGATTGGACCAGTCAATGAATTCATGAAATTTATCATTACTGATTTCGACTTTCTCGCGAACGGTCTGGACCGTTTTGTTCCAGTTCGCCTGATCCAGCGTGTTGACGACGGTGGTGAAAAGCTGGAGCGAACCCAGAAAGATGCCCACGCATAAAGGAACCAGAATTGCAGACACCAGAATGATCGTTGTGATCCCGGCGGCAAATCTGACATGACCTTTCGTCCGTTTTATGAAATAGTTCAGCAGAGGCTGACTGACCATCGCAACGACCGCCGCCAGAAACAACGGCAAGATAAAGGGCATAATCACTCTGAAGAATGTGATTCCTAAAAAAAGAATCAGGCAGAGTATCACGGAAAGAGAGACCAGTCG
>NZ_CALFPF010000010.1 GCF_937919775.1 uncultured Gimesia sp. | reverse complement strand
CGAATTAGAATTCGCATGGAAGCTTATGATCACTCCGTTTTGGATCAATCAGCAGCAGATATTGTTGATACTGCGAAGCGAACCGGTGCGATTGTGCATGGCCCCATTCCTTTGCCGACACGAATTGAGCGTTATACGGTTCTGAAAGGGCCGCATATCGATAAAAAATCTCGTGAGCAGTTTGAAATTCGGACTCATAAGCGTTTGGTAGATATTTTGTCTCCAACGGGTAAGACGATTGACGCTTTGAATAAGTTGTCTTTACCTGCGGGAGTTGATATTAAAATTAAGGCGTCCGCTGGCGGAAACTAGTCTTTATAGGTTTTCGTTATGATGCTCGCGGATCTGGAATGCCAGGTCTGCTTGATTGGTTAGGGATCCAGCGAATGCTGGTGGTGCTACGCTTCTTGCTGCTCTGTGTGGGCAGATTTCGTAGAAGCTCTGTTCCCGCTGTTTTAAGGGTGATGAGTATGCCTGTCGGTCTACTGGGTAAAAAGGTCGGGATGACGCAAATTTATGATGACGGGGTTATGGTCCCAGTCACTGTGATTCAGGCTGGTCCCTGTCACGTCCTGCAGGTTCGTACGGTAGACACTGATGGGTACGAAGCGGTTCAGGTTGGCTTTGGTGATAAGCCGCGTCGTTTGTCTGCTCGTAGTGAGCGTGGTCATGTTGCCTCGCTGGACAGTAAGCGGCAGAAGAAGCGGGCTGAATCGGGAATCGCTGTAGTTGAAAAAGCCGGTTGTGAGCCAAAGCGGTTCATTCGCGAATTCCGCACCGATGGTGAAGACCATAGTTGCGAAGTTGGCAATGAGTTGACGGTTTCGGTTTTTGCTGATGTGCCTTTCATTGATGTGATTGGTACCAGTAAAGGGCGCGGGTTCGCCGGCGTAATGAAGAGACATAATTTTTCTGGACAACGTGCGACACATGGTGTGAAGCGAGTGCATCGCCATGGTGGTTCGATTGGTCAGAGTGCGGATCCTTCTCGTGTTATGAAGGGGACTCGTATGGGTGGTCGATATGGCGGTAAGCAGATTACGGTCAGACATTTGAAAGTGGTCCGTATTGATGAGGAGAATGGTCTTCTCTTGGTGCGAGGAGCTGTGCCAGGACCCAACGGTGGGGACCTGATCATTCGCCAAACCAACAAGTATTAGATTTTTGGGTGTTTGAAGTAGTTAGACTGTTCTGCCTTATATAAATGGTGTCGAAATGATTTCTGTTGCAATTCAAGATAAAGCTGGAAAAGAAGTGGGCAAATACGAGTTTGACTCCACTGAGTTGGCCAGTGGTGTCAATCGTCAGTTATTGCACGATGTTGTAGTGATGTATGAGGCAAACAAGCGAATTGGCTCTTCGAAAACCAAAAGCCGTGGCATGGTGGCCGGTAGTACGAAAAAGCTGTTTCGTCAGAAGGGAACTGGTCGTGCCCGTGCCGGTGCGATTCGAACTCCTGTCCGTCGGGGCGGCGGTCACGCGTTTGCGAAAACTCCCAAAGACTGGAGTTATCGTTTGCCGAAAAAGGCTGTCAAGCTGGCAACGCGTATGGCGATTTTAAGTAAATTTGAAGATGAGCAGGTGACCCTGATCGATGAGTTGACGATGCAGGCGCCGAAGACAAGAGAAGTTGCCGGTGTGCTGTCTGCTCTGGGTTTGTCGAAAATCAGTTGTCTGTTGACGATCGACGGACATGATCCTGTGGTTTGGAAATCAGCTCGCAATATTGCAGGCGTGCAGGTTTCTCCTGCCGGTGATCTGAATGCCTATGACATTCTGCATCAGCGTCAAATGGTTTTGACTAAGTCTGCCCTGGACCGTCTGCTTGGTCGGTCTGAAGGTTAATTTAACGAGATTTATGGTTTAGTAATCCAGTCTGAGTATCGAGGTAAGTTGTTATGTCGGATGGTTTAAAAAAAGGCGTTCAGCTGGAGCCGTATCAGGTCGTCATCCGGCCATTGGTTACAGAAAAGGGGACTCACCTTTCTGAGTCTTTTAATTCATACACGTTTGTTGTAGATAAGTCTGCCACAAAAACAGATATCAAAAATGCAGTAGCTGACTTGTGGAATGTGCGGGTGGTTTCGGTCCGAACTCAGAATCGGCTCGGAAAGCCACGTCGGCATAAATACAAGGTTGGTTATACCAAGTCATGGAAAAAAGCAATTGTTGAGCTTCATGAAGATGACCGTATTTCATTCTTCTAAGATGCTGTTTTGAGAAGAGTCTGGACGAAGAAATTTAATACGTGGTTTTGAAGCCAACAGAAATTCGAGGGAGTATTTAATGGGAATCCGATTTTACAAGCCAACAACACCAGGTCGGCGTGGTGCATCGGTGAGTGATTTTGCGGCAATTACCGATCGTAAAAAAGCTCCCGAGAAATCTCTGCTGACACGTTATAAGAAAAAAGGTGGTCGTAATAATCAAGGGGTTATTACAGCACGTCATCGTGGTGGCGGGCATAAGAGAATGTATCGTCTGATTGATTTTCGTCGTAATAAAGATGGTGTGCCTGCGAAAGTGAACGGGATTGAATATGATCCCAACCGATCTGCCCGCATTGCACTGCTGCATTATGTCGATGGTGAAAAACGATATATTATTGCTCCCGAAGGTCTGGTTGCCGGCGATACGGTAATCAGTGGCGATAAAGTTGAACCAAATGTGGGGAACTGCATGCCTTTGTCAAGCATTCCTCTTGGTTCGTCAATTCATAATGTCGAAATGCAACCCGGTCGCGGGGGGCAACTCTGTCGAAGTGCAGGTACCTCGGCAGTGCTGAATGCACGTGAAGACAACTGGGCTCAGATTACTCTGCCTTCTGGTGAAGTCAGACGTATTCCCAGTTCCTGCCGGGCAACGATCGGCGAAATTGGTAATTCAGAACATACTAAAATTGTCCTGGGTAAAGCCGGGCGTAAACGATGGCTGGGGCGACGTCCTCACGTTCGTGGAACCTGTATGAATCCAGTGGCTCACCCGATGGGTGGGGGGGAAGGCCGGAATTCCGGTGGACGTCACCCCTGTAGTCCTACCGGAAAGCTTTCGAAAGGCGGAAAAACCCGCAAGAGAAAGAAAGCTTCCTCCAAGGCTATTATTCGGCGTCGTAAATCACGTCGTTATGGTCAGCTGAAAGTCTGATCTTTGTGGTTTGAACTGAATTTTAAAGTATTTACTATCTGTTTTCGATGATTGAGGACAAGTTATATGGGTCGCTCACTGAAAAAAGGGCCTTATGTTGACGTGAAACTTCTTAAGAAGATTGAGAAGTTGAACGAATCGGGTAAAAAAGCATCGATTAAAACATGGGCTCGGGCTTCAACGATTGCTCCGGAATTTGTAGGTCATACATTCCTGGTGC
>NZ_CALFPF010000009.1 GCF_937919775.1 uncultured Gimesia sp. | reverse complement strand
AGCCCGGATGTTATAACCTGACATATAAGCGTCCCGGAGAACGAAATCCATATTATCCACGGTATAAATTCCGCTGAACATCGCCCGCAGCTTACATAACCAGTCAGGATTCCCCTGCTCACTTTCAGCATCGCCAGCGGGCCTCCGAATCAGCCAGCCAATCTGTTTCGGGTCGAGTTCTTCCAGAGGATTCAAGCGACCATTCGGATTTCTACGGATGCCCCGAATCAATTCTCCCAGCTCATGTTCAATAATGTAGGCACCGATATCTTCATGTGTCAGCCCATACTGGTCCAGATAATGATCGTCAAAAAAATGACCGAACGGGCCGTGACCCACATCATGCAACAACGCTGCAAGCCGTACCAGACTCTCAACATAGGGCAATGAAGGAACATTTCGGCAAGCACTGCTCAGGGAATCGTACCACGCATTTATCGCCACTGACGCCAGATGCATCGCCCCCAGAACATGCTGAAACCGCATATGCTCTGCCGACGGAAAAACCCACCAGGCAGTCTGTAACTGATGAATGTGCCTCAGCCTTTGCACCCAGGGATGGTCAATGATTTCCTGTTCGGAAACCTCATTCCCAGGAATCCCCGTTTTTGAAGTAAACGGGATATATCCATGAATCGGATCATGTGTCAAACTTTCGGAAATAAAATCGCGTACCATTTTCTCACTGTTTCAATTGCATTATAGTGCTGGCAGAGCCTGAACGAGTTTTCATAAATTCAAATTTTGTTACAGTTTAAATTCTTATGACATTGTCACACCTTCCCAGCCGCTTTCAGCATGAAACGCATTATCCAAGGCGATGCCGTGTGCTCCGGCGTTTTGAAATCATTGCGCTGATTGTCGGACTGGCTTCCACTGTTATTCTACATGGCCTGCTAAAGATTACCACCATCGTTCACTGGGAATTAGGAGCCACCATCGTTCTCGCGATGGTCTATTTCACTCTCAGTCTGCTGATCCGCTATGTCTGGAATCGCTCCCGAAAAGAATTTCTCAGGCAACATCTGATTTATTTGTTTTTTTCGGGTCTCTGGTTACTCACGTGTTCTGCCATTCTGATCGTGCATGACCTGCTGCCTGTGAATAGCCCTGCTCGGCTGGATTTGATTCTAGGCGTCTCAGAATTCTGTGTCATCTTGAGAGGTCTGTATGAATCGATTATTTTAATCCGACGTGTCTCGTCCCGAGGCTGGAACCCTGCCTTAATTGTTGTTGCCTCCTTTCTGGTGCTGATTTTCGTGGGAACAGGGCTCCTGATGTTTCCTTCGGCAAGAGTTCAGGATGAGTCTGATACCGCAACAGAAAGCGCCCCTTTTCTGGTGGCCTTGTTTACATCCACAAGTGCCAGTTGTGTCACAGGACTGATCGTGGTCCCCACTGGTTCCTACTGGAGCAGAACAGGGCAAACCATCATCATGCTTCTCTTTCAAATTGGTGGACTTGGTATTCTGACATTTGGCGCTTTCTTTGCCGCCGCATTTGGACGGACAATGCAAATCCGCGAGAGCGTGACATTCAGCGAGATGCTGGAATCTCATCAACGGGGCGATGTCAGGCGGTTGCTGCTGGCGATTCTGGGAATCACAATCTTCACGGAACTCATGGGTGCTGTCTTTCTGTCAGGCCTGTGGTCAGAACTCCCCTGGAAAGAACGCCTCTTTCATAGTTTATTCCATTCCATCAGTGGTTATTGTAATGCCGGTTTCAGTTTGATGGATGATAATCTCCTTAACATGGGACACCACTGGCAGGTCTGGGCCGTGATGCCTGCTTTAATTATCATTGGCGGGCTGGGGTTTGCTGTGAATTATAATTTTTTGCTTTACGGAATCACCCACTTTTCGAACTTCTCTGTGCGCAAACCATTATTCAACCTGCCCACCCAGAAAGTCAGACTGACGATTTCGTCGCGACTTGTTTTTCTGACCACACTCTTCCTGCTGGCAGGTGGCACGCTCGGGCTGTATTTTCTGGAATCAATTCACGCACAAGAAGAGGTTTCTGCCTGGGAGTCATTAAATTCCGCCTGGTTCCAATCCGTGACTTTCAGGACCGCTGGTTTTAACACCGTTGATTTAGGAGAATACCAGCCACAGTCCAAACTGTTCGCTGTGTTACTCATGTTTATTGGAGCATCTCCTGGTTCGACAGGGGGAGGAGTGAAAACAGTCGTCATTGCACTGGCATTACTTTCCGTCTGGTCTCTGCTCAAAGGCAGGGATCGTGTAGAAATCATGGGCCGCACAATACCCGCGACTTTAATCCATCGTTCGTTAACCATCATTTCGCTCGGCATCCTGGTTCTGATGTCTTCGACGCTATTGGTAATTTTATTCGAAAACAAAGAGGAAGCCTTTCTGGACCATTTGTTTGAAACCACAAGTGCTTTTGCGACTGTGGGAGTTTCCACAGGAATTACCGCAGATTTAACTACGCCCTCTCACTGGGTGATCATAGCCACCATGTTTATTGGAAGAGTTGGCCCGCTGACCGCTCTCATTGCACTGACCAACCGCGGGCCCTCTTACAGATACCAATACCCGGAGGAAAGCGTCAATTTAGGTTAAACTAGCGTGCATCCAGTTTTGCAATAGCTTCTCCAAGGCCATTTGGATCGAGTATCATAGTCTTGATGACGCTAAAGTTAATTGGGAGTCGCTCTGGAATCAGAGATCAGACAAAATGAGAGCTCGCACATCATCAGACAACTTCATTTTCTGAGGGAGAAACGATCCAGTGATAAAAGTAGCGGTAATCGGATTAGGACGATTCGGGACAGAACTGGCCAGACGCCTGGGAGCCAGTGAAGTGGAAGTGATTGCCATCGATCATTCTGACAAGCTGGTTAACGAAATCAAAGATGATGTCGCGATTGCCGTTCGCTTGAATGCCACAGATGAACTGGCACTCAAGAGCCAGGAAATCGATAAAGTGGATGCGTGTGTGATTTCGATTGGTGAAAACTTTGAAGCGGCATTACTGGCAACCGTGATCGTTAAAAAAATGGGGGTTCCCAAAATCATCTGTCGCGCTCAATCTCAGTTTCATGCTGAAATTTTTACTCAGATCGGTGCGACGGAAGTGATCCAGCCTGAGGTCCAGGCGGGAGCGCGCCTCGCCCGCTTGCTGGCGAATCCCCACCTGGAAGATTACCTGCAGGTTGGTGATGGATATACGATGATTGAGCTTTTAACACCTCGGGAATTTGTGGGAAAAAATCTGACAGAACTGGCTCTCCGCTCCAAATATTCGGTCAATGTCGTCGCGATCCGCAAACGAAATTCCGCAGAAATAGAAAAAAACACTGGTAAGACACATACAACCGACTGTGTGCCTCACCCT
>NZ_CALFPF010000008.1 GCF_937919775.1 uncultured Gimesia sp. | reverse complement strand
CAAGATACGTTGGTTGATCTGGGCCAATATTCTGATTCTGATTGTGGTCGCGGTCGTCATCTTTTTTATGAAAAAACGCCCCAATGACTCAGTTCGCGCTGATTCGAAATGAGGTGCGAGAACATGCAGGAATCAACATCCGGCACCATGTCACGCCGGTTGGTCATTGTCGCAGTTTTATTGCTTCTGGTTGCGGCTACCGCCACAACTGTTTTTTTCTATGCCAGGGAATCAAGTTCAGCTGACTCCTTTGACCCTGACAGTAGTGAACTTCAATGTGGTCACTGGTCTGTCTATCGTGTGTGCCAGTTACTTGGCGTCCCCGTAGAGAAAGATCAACTTCTGTCAGCGCTGCCACGCTCTTCGAAAGGTCATAGCCTGCAACATATCGCCACTGTATTAAATGACAACGGGATCACAACGGCAGGCTTTCGAAAGAACTGGGACACTCTGCAAGAAACGGCGTTTCCATGTATCGTGCATTTTCAAGACCCCGATCATTATGTCACCGTGAGTGGAATAGAACCAGAAAACAACTATATTCATGTCTATGATGGCGAGGGAGCCCGAGTCAGGCTTGAGCGTGAGCAATTCGAACGACGCTGGAGTGGCATCACGCTTTGTGTAAAAAGAGACAAGCAGACCAACCCGAACAGGATTATCGATTTCGAACATTTACTGGTTGATAAAGGTGATATACCAGCAACGGGACAGATCACAGAATTCTCCTTTCCCTTTCGAAACATGAGTCAGGAAGATCTCATTATCGAAGAGGTTCAAGTGAGTTGTTCGTGCCTGCAAAGCGAAAAGCCCAAGTTGCCTATCAGGCCAGGCGAAACCGGTGTCATCAAACTGTTCTATAAAGTACTCCCCAAGACGGGGGCCTTTCTACAAACGGCGGTAGTGAAAACAAACAATCCCAAGTCTCGTTATGCCGTCCTGACTGCCTCTGGGTATTCCGGCGTCGAGGTCCTGGTTAATCCATCCCAGATTGTGGCAAACGATATTGTGCAGGGGGCGACACGCACGATCAGGTTATATCTTAACTACAATGGGAGATGGCGAGATCTCGAAGTCTCGAACTTATCTGCGAATCTCAAAAATGCTGAGTTAATTGAAATGAATTCCCAAGTAATTGACAAACAGGACGCCGCTGATGTTTCGCTCAGCAACACAGATCGTGCGTCAGCAGAAACAATGAAGAGCAAGATACGAGTGATCGATTTCGTGATTTATCCGACCGGCCAGCTATCAGACGAGGTTACCGGATATGTAAATTTCGGGACGAATATCACTGGATATGAACATTTTAAAATTGATTTTACGGGAAAGATTGTTTCCGCTGTCAAAGCCATGCCGGAATACGTTGTCTTCAAAAAAGATGAGCATGCAGCAGTCATTGAACAGACTGTGCGGCTTGTTCCCCGGAACCGCTCAGAACTCTATAAGGTAATTGGTGTCTTTTCCGATGGTGATGTTGTGGATGTCAAAAATTACACAACGCGCGATACAGATCACGGCATTCTCATTTCGTTTCGCCTTCCTTTAGAAACCGCTTTGGATTTGAGTAAAAAAAATGTTGTTGTCAGATTGCAGAATGAAAGCACCGGAAAAGAAGTCAACTGTGGATTGATTTTTTTTGCACGCTGATCCAAGGGGATAAAGTTAATGCCTGAGCGGGAGCCGTCAGAACCGAACATGAGTTCCCCGGCATTCACCAGCGTGCAACGTACATGTTTCTGGTTGCTTTTGTTATGTCAGGCCAGCCTTCTCGGATGGAGTTCCTATGTCCATTCGCCAACCCATCTGGAAGTATTTCACCTGCCTGCCGGCCTGAGTCATCTTGAGACATCACAGTACGATCTTTATCGAGTCAATCCGCCTCTCGTTCGTAAAATCGCAGCCCTGCCGGCATATTTACTGGGTGAGAAATGTAACTTCATGCAATTCTCAGAGGACCCGCATCACCGTGCAGAGTATGGTGTTGGAATTGACACTTCGTATGCGATGGGTACTCGATTCGTATGGTTGACCATCCTGGGACGCTGGATGTGCATCCCGTTGATTCTGGCTGGCAGCTGGGCCTGTTTTCGCTGGTCTTCAAGCCTTTACGGTTGCAGTTCAGCCGGCTTCATTTCAATGCTGCTTTGGATGACTTGCCCCTATGTCCTGGGACACGGCAGCTTGATTTGTCCTGATGCCTGTGCGGCGTCTATGGCTATTATCGTTTCGTATTTTTTCTGGCGGTGGCTCGGAGCACCTTCATGGAACCGAACCTTCTGGCTCGGCATTTTACTGGGATTGACGCAACTCACAAAATTTACCCTGCTCATATTCTATCCGATCTGGCTCTGCCTCTGGGGACTTAACCAATGGTCGATACGGCCTGATCCCCAACGTTCCACGAGTCGCGAATTCTTCATGCTCACATCCTGTTTCGTTTTGAGTGTGATTGTGATCAATTTAGGTTACGAGTACGATGACGTGTTCATCCCACTCGGTGAATATCGATTCCAAACCGTGGCTTTAAGCGGAATGGAGACTCATGAACAGATTCCTGAGGGCGGGGCCAACCGTTTTGAAAACACGTGGATGGAGAGAATTCCCGTACCGTTGCCGAAAGATTTTGTTTATGGACTCGACACTCAAAAAAAAGATTTTGAATCCGGGTTTTATTCTTATCTAAACGGGGAATGGAAACAATCTGGTTGGTGGTATTTTCACCCGTATGCCCTACTCATAAAGCTGCCTCTCGGTTTTCTCGGCTTGTTGGTCGTGACTTTTTTAATATCGATCTTTGCCGGGAAATATAACTCATCATGGAATAACGAAATCCAGGTCCTGTTACCGGCA
>NZ_CALFPF010000007.1 GCF_937919775.1 uncultured Gimesia sp. | reverse complement strand
CAATTTAACGCTATTATTTACGAACTAAAATACTTTCGGGACACCCACTAGCTCGGTGTTCGGCCCCTTAAAATGGTATTTCTGGTGATTATTCCAGAATCAGATCCGGGATCTTTTGCTTCAGTGCAAGGATCGATTGCTTACTGCAGTTGAGTGAGATCACGCGCAGAGCTTGCTGATCTTTTCGAGCCGCAACCCACTCGGAGTCTGTTGTATCCAATAGTTCACGCCATATGCTCAAGGGGGTATCTGCAAAACCGATCAGGAACACAAACCAGAGACCGATCGAAATCAGAGTCATCCATCGGCTTTTTGTTTTGAACAAAATCGGCGCCAGAAACAGACCGCCGACAAACCAGCACCAGTTCGGATAAACGGTGACCGCAGCGCAGATGTCGGGTTGCAAAATGTTATAAACGCTGACACTCACCCACAGCGCCATGCCGATGGTAGCAGCTCCGATCAGTTTCGTAACTCGTTCGGATGAACGCGTTAAAGGCGACTGCCGCGAGTCGTTCATTTCCGTTGGCTGCTGTGAAGGGAAGCCTGAATGGAAAATAATGCTGGCCCGGTTCAATGCTCTAAACTATGATACCCGACATCGAAAAACCAGAGGCAACTCAGAAAGTTTCAGGATCGAACGGGGAGGCACGGATGTGAAAGCTTTACGAAATCCAATTTCATCTGGTTGGCTGAGTCTGTTCTGCTTTTTTATCTGCGGGCAGTTGCTGGCGGAATCGCCTGAACAGCCGCAGGAAGACGCTTCACAAAGGACCGAGATCCACTTTGATGATTTGAAGAACAAGTATCAGATCATAGGCCGACTCGGAAAACCGGTGGGGGAGTATCATACGATTCATGGAACCTGGAAACGGTTCAACTTTTCGAAACGTCAGCTTTTCTTTCAAGTCACCCATGTGAATTTCCAGAAATTGTCAGAGCCCCAACTCTATCCGGAACGGCATTTCAAACTGGCACATCTCTGGGCAACCGAGAAACTGAAAGTCGACCCGGACCATTCTCCGATTTGTGAATACCGCGTCTGGGAATCCCTCGAATATTTCGGCACGCCAGACGATTTCGGGAAGGAATCTGGATTGCCTGAATCAATCGGTATCCTGCCTGGTTTCAAAAGCAGAGACAAAAAGGAATTCATCCCTCTGGAACTCACCAGTGAGTTGAATTTTGTGAAGGCACGGGTTTTGAATCAGGAAGAGGTAGAAAACAGGTTAGAAAAAATAGCAGCGGCAGGCAGCAGTGTTGCAGCATCGATCGTGAATTATAATGCCTGGCTGGCAAACAAAAAGAGGGGGGAGGGTCGCGTGGATATTAGCTTTTGCGATCTTCAAGACCGGTATCGTATCATCGGTAAACTCGGAAAACCACTGGGAGAATATTCTACCATTCGCGGCGTCTGGAAAAGAGAAAGAACAACGATAGGCCGCGACATGCGTCGTCTCCATCGTTTCTATGTGACCCATGTCGATGGACAGTTATTAAAGGAAAGCATTATTTTTAACCATCGGTGGGATACAATTTCCAGTTATGGAATCATGCCCTTCGAACCTCCCGTACCCGATCCTGTGGAAACAGAGGTCTGGGAAATGCGTGTCGTGGAATTGATGAAAAATCGAGGGCTTCCCAGTGGCTTCAACGGAGAAGCCGGCTTAATCGAACAGCACAACAGTTTTTTTGAGCTGGACAGCGTTCTGCGGTATCATCACCGTCCTTCCATTATCAAGGACCCCACTCGACTATCTGATAAAGTGAACTGACGGAGTTTTGGAGAAAATAAGTTCCAGGAACTGAAAATCCATTCTGATGTCTCCCCTGAATGATTACTCTTGAGTATAAATCTGGCAGGCAATTCAATATGGCGTCAACAATAGTAATTCTGGATGACGAGCAGGAGCGACTGACGGCGATGTCCGCTGTGTTGTCAAAACGTCTTCCTGAATACGACCTTGTTACTTTCAAGAATGCGCCGGATACCATTGGCTGGCTCGACAGTAATCTGGCTTCAGCTGCAATCATCAGCCTGGATCACGACCTGTTCCCGCAGTCTGATAATGAACCAGATCCAGGGACCGGGCGCGATGTGGCCGATTTTCTGGCGACGCAATCACCGGTCTGTCATGTCATCATTCACACGACCAATTCCCTCGCCGCTCCAGGCATGGAACTGGTTCTTAGTGATCAAGGCTGGACCAACTCCCGCGTCGTACCGTTTAATGATCTGGAATGGGTCACCGTCTGGTGGATTCGCGAAGTGCTTGACCATCTTTGATAATCTGGATAGTCCTATTCGCCTCACTTCCGCCGATCCGGATTCACTTGCGGAAAACTCGCATCCATTGATTTCAGCCAGCCATGCAGCTGGTCCCTTAACGGTACTGTTTGCTCAGCCATCACTCTGCGCGATCAGAAACCAGGTCTGGTGCCGTGGCAGAGAGTAAGCCCTTTACTCTTGCTGTTGCAGCAAAGATGGCATGTATTTTGCGTAATTATTGTGTTGAGTTGCTATAATGAGGCGATTGCATCAAGTTACGAATCATCTATCAAAAACACAAAGGAGAACAGTATGAAATAT
>NZ_CALFPF010000006.1 GCF_937919775.1 uncultured Gimesia sp. | reverse complement strand
GCCATCCACGTCGATCTCCGAGAAGCCATGTTCCATAGGTGGTCCATGTGATGAAGTATGTGAAATGCTCATGCATCATGCACCTCGTCACCAAAAAATGAGCGGCACGGCGCTAGCCGCCGTTATTGTATTTTGGTTGCTGTTTCTCAAACGGTGGCTAGCGCCATTCCGCTCAGAAATTGTGCTGTGAAGGATAAAAATGGCGTTGATCTTTTCTCACAGTCCCTGTTTGCGTTTGAGCTTATCCAGGCGTTTTTGTTCGCGGCGTTTGTCCCGTTCTTTGTTACGTTCCTCGCGCTCTTTTTTGATTTGTTCCATTTCTTCCGGCGTGCGTTCGGGGAACAAGCCTTGCAGTTGTTCTCCGAAGCCGCTGCCTAACACCGCATCGAGAGCGTTGACGCCCATCTGTTTGGCGTAGTTGCCGACCTGGCTCATGTCGACCTTGGGTTTCTTCAAGGTACCGCCGATGGGCAATCGCAGGGGACGACTGATGAGCGTTTTCAGAATCGGCTGGTCTTTGTCTTCCGAGATCAGATTTGTGAACCCGACTTCGGCGATCAGGTCGAGCGATTCATCCAGGCCGACCGAACCGGTCGTGCGGACGGTGATGCCTTTCATCTGCACTTCGAACGGGCTGTGATAAACGCGGCCGTCGATCATATGATACTGCACCGCCTGATTTTCGACCTGCAAAAACACGGAGTCGGAGTCGATCAGTCTGCTGGTACGATTGATGTTCACAATCGAGAGTACCTGATTGATTTTTTCCGACAGCGCGTCAAACAGGGGGCCGGGTTTGACACGGGCCGACTTGATCGTCAGCGTGCCTCTGGCTTCACCCAGTTTGGGATCGTTGAGCGGAATGATGGCAAAATCCTGATTCAGCGAAAACTGCCCTTGAATGTTGGTGCTGTTGGCAATCATCGGCGCGACGAAACGCAGCGAGTTGCGGGTCATTTCGGGAGTGAACTGGAAATCCTGAATCACGACACCGCGTTCGAAGACCAGCGCTGCCGGTTTGACGTCCAGCCGCACGATGGGGGCCAGCGTCAATCGCCCGCCGTTCACCTGCATATCGAGGGGAGTAACATGGATTTGTCCGTCTTTGATGCGCGCTTCAATATTCGTTTTTCCACTCGACAAACCGCGAATGTTTGCTTTTTCCCAGCCGATGCCTGCTTCCCCTGTGAGAGCCGTGTACCGATCGGTGGGTGTGAACAGCGGCCGTGTATCGGGGTATAAAGGTTGAGGCCGCACGTTGAGCACCACTTCCTGCAGTCGCTCCGTCTCTCCGCTTCCCAAAGGTCCCTCTAACGTGAAGGGCCGTGTTTCGCGACCGACGATTTCAACATCCGGTCCGAGTTTGCTGCGTAAGAGCGGCGTCAGATTTTCCCAGTCGTAAGTGACTTCGCCCGTCAGTCGCACCTGCCTGCTGGTGGACATTTCGCGGATTTCGCCTTTCGCACTCAGGTCGAGCATTTCCGAGTGAATCGACATCTGGTTCAACGTCAGCGTGTCGGATTTCAGATCGTGCAGCGTATCCCCTTCGATGCGAACTTCCGGTTCCTGCCAGCTGATGGCCCAGCCCGGATTCCGCTGACTGGAAATAATTTGTTTCTGTGGATCGGCATTTTCTCTGACGGGAGCTTCAATCGCAAAATCTGCGATGGTCGTGCGCCAGTTCGCCATGCGGGCGTCTTCGGTGACGATGACGTTTGCCTGGCCGGAGACGGTGCCATAATATTTCTGTGCGGGTGTCTCAGCAGGATTCTGGAACCAGCGGGTGACGCTGTATAAATCGCATTTGAGGGAGAGTGAACCGATGAAGGACGGCGTGCTGACTTCGGCGTTGGGGAGTTGAATTTCCATTTTTTCGCCGTTGACGGCAATCGCAGCGCCGCGATAGGTAAACTGCGATGCTTTCAGCGTGCGCTGCTTCTGATTCCAGCTGCCGGCCGTTTTGATTTCGGCCTTGGGTTCATCGAACCAGAGTGTGGGAGTATGAATGCGTACGTTGGTCAGATCGATGCTGGTATCTTCGTGGACGATCATTTGATCGCTGATCGAAACCGAAGACGCAAACTGAATCTCGCCGCCGAGCTGCAGGTCCTGTTTTGCCAGCGGTCGCAGACGGTCGGCCCAGGTAGCAAGTTTGCCCTTCAGTTGAATTTTGAACGGGAGTAGTTTCTGTTCTGCGGTGGCGTCCCGTTTTTTATTGATGGTCGTCGGTTGTTCGAGTCTGGCCTGGAACGCATCCTCGGCGGCGATCAGAGTCACGATGAAACGCTCGACGTGAATCTGTTTGTCATCGGTATTACCGGCGCCGTCGACGGTCAGTTTGAGCGAGGGTTCCTGCCAGCCACGCCGATCGGGCAATGCCAGTTGCAGGTTTTCGAAGCTCAGGAACGACAGGGTCTGCCACTTCTGGTCGGCGATTTGAAAATCGATCTGGCCGTTCATTTTGCCTTTCAGCGCAACCGACTGCAAATCGAGGAACTGGTTTAGATGGTTAGAAAGCTGGTCCAGATTCGCATCCAGATTAATCGTCAGATGATTGGCATTGCCGGTGCCGGTCAATTTCAAAAAGTCGGATTCACATTTCAACGACTGAATTTCATACGCATCCTGTTCCTTCACGATCTGCATTAATAAAGAGACCGGTTGCTGCCAGCGAATTTCGCGCCCCTGGTTAAGGCCGGTCAGATCCGATGTTTTCACCCCAACCAGCCATGTGGTCTCAGCGAATTTTTCCGGCTGCGCGGGGTCGTGGTTGGAAACCTGAAAGTCGATGGTCCCCGATGTGATTTCCATGCCCGGTTTTAAATGAATCGTTTCGGGCAACTGTCGTGCTGCTTCCGCCAGATCCAGATTACCGGAGAGTTTCACGCGCGAATTGATGAAGGCGGCCAGTTTTTCCCGTTTGCTTTCGTTTTGCAGGTCGCTCCAGTTCAGGCTGCCCTGCAGAGTCAGATTACCCAGCTGAGACTGGGCGCGGGCCTCTTTGAAATGCAGCACGCCGTTGGCCGCTAACGCGTCGATATTTCCCTTTGCAGATTCGGTTTCGATTTCATCACCGCCGATCCACTCCGGGGCGCCGAAGATGAAAGGGGTTGCTTCCCAGTTCCCTTTGATGGCGAACCGGGGTTCCTCTTTGGTTCCCGACCATTTCACTTCCAGTTCGGAACTGGAAATCCCTTCGATGTAAGCACCCGGCGAGAGCGCGCTGACGAGCGGCGTTAATTGTTTCAGATCAAAGAATTGCGTTTTGAATTTGAGCGTGCCTGAACGTGAGACTTCCGGCTGGCTGGAATTGACCATGCTCACCGCAAATGCCATCTCGGCGGGGTTGAGCTGTTCGCCCGCATTTTCTGCAGGCTGTTTCCAGTGGCCTTCCACCAGAATCGGCTCGGTGCGCTGCGCAGGGCGGGTGACCGTGATGTCCATGCCGGTGAGATAAGGAGTCTCTTCGGCGGCTTCGTTGACGACACACAGATTGAGGTCGGAAAGATGCAGTGTTAACGACTGCTGCAGGCCCCCTTTCGGAGCGTCGTCTTCTTTGCCCGGTTCTCCTTCCGGATTCTCTTTCGTGCCTTTATTCAGAATGGCGGTCAGAAATTCGCGATTGGCCAGCCCGCGATCGTCGACGTAGGTCAGCGAAGTCACGCCGTTGATGTTGACGTCGCCGATCTGCTTGCGATCTTTGGCAAGTTCCCAGAGTGTTTTCTGCGTTTTGATCTGATCGATGCGGACAATGTCACGGCCTTCAAAATCCTGAAAGGCGATCTTCTGAAAAACGACCGGCTGCGACCAGCTCAAGGAAACCGCGCCCGTTTTGATTTCACCGGGGTAACGTTTGAGAATCAGCGGCAGGAGGGAATTCTTGAGTGATGTGCGGGCGATGATTGCCGGTGCGAACCAGATCAGCAGACACAGACCGACGGACAGCATCAACAGGACGCGACCCGTGGAGCCTCTTTGCGGTTTGGAGTTTTTGGGAGATGTATTTTTATCGCTGGCTGTTTTAGCTGAGTCTGGTTGGGGCATATCAGATCCTGTTTCAGTTCCTTTGTGCAGGAGAAAATAATGATCATCCGTGTTAGATGTCCGGTCAGCCCACACAGACAACTATATGGGGATTTTCGGACAGCGACAATGTTGGATCGGGAAAGAATGTGCATTCACTCCGCGGAAATCCATCAATTCAGCGGTTTTCCTGCCAGACAGTTTCCGCAGAGAGTGTTTTTTGCTGCTTTTTTTGACTATGATAGTACGCGGTTTTCAGGTTGATCAGGTTACCAGAACATAAAGAGAAAACGAATTATAATGGATATCTTAAAGGCAATTGAGGAAAGACGTTCGATCAAAAGTTATGATCCCGATCACAGGATGACCGAAGAGGAAATCCGAAAGCTGTTCCCCTTCTTTCAGGAATAGACAGGACA
>NZ_CALFPF010000005.1 GCF_937919775.1 uncultured Gimesia sp. | reverse complement strand
TCAATTCATGAGAAACATTCGCTACAAATTCCTGTCTCAACGACTCCAGTCGGCGCAACTCAGTCATATCGAACAATACAATCACCAGTCCGGGGCATGGTGTTCCCGGCAGAGGGGTTGTCGTGACCCCCAGAATACGATCGCTCGTACTCTCCAGTTCGACTTCCATCCGCTGGGGCTCCAGAGTCTTCAGTACCTCCGTCACCGCTTTTTGCAGCTGATGATTACGCACCGATTCAAATAGCGCTTTTCCCTGAGCCTGATCAGGCGCGAAAAACAGCAGACGCCCTGCAGATTCGTTGGCAAACAGAACATGCTGACGCTCATTGATGGCAATAACTCCCTCCACCATCCCTTCCAATACGGTACTCAAGCGGTCGCCGCTTGCCTGCAACTGCCTGACGCGTTCCGCCATTTCCTTACTCATATGATTAAAGGACTGCGCCAGAATTCCCAGTTCATCATGCTGTGGAAAATAGAGCTTTTGATCATAATCCCCGCCTGCAATCGACTCGGCTGCATTGGTCAGGATGGTCAAGGGACGGATCATCCGGGCAACAACCCAATACGTCAGCAACATCACCGTGAAACTGACCAGTAACGCAATACTCCAGATCAACTTTTCAATAGACGAAATCTCTGTCTGAATTTTGGCCATGGTCATGGCCATCCGCACGATGCCCTCTGGCTCTCCTCCTTCTTTAAACAGGACTGCATAATAGAGCATGGGCTCACTTAAAGTCGGACTGAGTCGTTTCGATTCTCCAGCCCCGGTAGACATCGCCTGAATGACTTCGACCCGGTTTTTATGATTTTCCATGGCTCGCACCAACTCCAGAGTATCCTGGTCGGAGTCAGCGATCACCACGCCGTCCATACCGATCAAAGTCAGACGCATACCGGTCTCTTCACCCAGTTTTTTGACTTTTTCCTGCAGACGTTCCGTAATCCCCTGCTGAAAAACTCCATCCAGGCTGCTGCGCATGATCACGGCAGAATCATGCAGGCGCTGTTGAACTTCCTCGACGACCTGCGTTTGCTGACGGCCTGAAACAATCAGAACAAAGACAATCGCAGACACAATATTTAAACCGGCATAAACCAGAAACAGCTTCCAGAACAGACGCGAAGACCACATTGATACATCCACCTTGATGACTACCAGAGTATTCCACGAAACCGTAACGACCCATCATCTTTGGTAATTTGGACCGAATGGCTCTGAAAACGCTGCAATAAACCCGAATCCGGGCTAAAAAAGAATTCGACTATTGTGAACCCGATGCCTGTCTGTTCGCAAGGGCTGAACATCATTTTCATCAAGACTTCAGTAGAACCGTAAAAAAACGCGGATCTGTGACCGTGAATTACTTCCAGTAACAAAAAATCCACGTGAGTTGTGCGATCAGGCCCGGGACTCATTCCATACATGTCGCAATTCGCGCTCATCAAAAAAAGCGGGATATTTTCACGAATCTCGAAATCGAACATTTTCCCTTGAAAGCAAGGACTTTTTTTTAGATTGACTCGGAGCCGCCGTCACATAAACTGCGTTCCAAGAGTCGCGCGCGGGGAAGGGGTTTATCACCTGTAAACAGATGGCACTCGTCGCTGCTCCGCTGGAAAATCATCCCGGTTTTGATACGCGATTACTGAGCAGCCCTCGATCCACACCTTAATGCAGTCTGTTTTCAATCGCGTTCGCACCAATTTCACTCTGATTTCATAGAAGTTCATCTCGCCATCATTCCGCTTCACAAGTCCCAAAATATTCTTGACTCTCTCACGCCAATCAGCATGATTGCCATTCGTGGAACTTCAAGTCACGTGTATCAGAATTATCCTGAAACCCGCAAGGATTCCTGAACGAGGCATCTGTCACCAGAACAGGCTGGACACCAAAATCGCATCCCGGCTCTGCTAACCGCAATGTGTGAATCGACCATTTATTACGAGAAGCCGCTGAATAGGGAACCGCAACAAACTATCATTACCAAAGAGGGAACCTGCAATTCGATGAGTGCTGGTCAGCCTGGATCCAGGTTAATGCAGGGTCTTCAGCGCCATGTGATCGAGTCTGTTGGCACGAGTCTGTCATCTTAAGCGAGATCCGTTTGAACGAGGGGTAACACAAACCGGAGAAGTGTTGCCAGCACTCCTCCGGCTGTCTTTAATCAGCGTTTTTTTTGCCCTGCAGTTCAAATTTGAACTCGCCTCCCACGGGGGGCACAATCGCAGTCAACTTTGTTGCTGAGATGTCACTATACTGACGGGGAAGCGATTCCACAGCGATCCCCCCTGCTCCGGCCCCTTCTCCGACCCCTTCCGGGGGAAGCGGTGTTCCATCCCCCCGCAGCAAAAGACTGATCACAACTTTGTAGTCTCCGGGAGGGGCTCCATCCCCACCATGTTGCTGTGTCAGCTTGTATTCCCCTGACTCATCTGTCTTTCCCTGACACTCCGTCCCCACTGTCTGCCCCTGCGGAATAAATGTGACAGTCGCAGCAGACAGCGGTTGACCATTCCAGGTAACGACACCAGACACGGGAACCGTATCAGGCAGCGTTTTTGCTTCCGGGTTCGCGCCACAACCTGCGGCCGTTCCCAGTAAGATCATTACAAGACAAACACGTAACATACTCCGGTACTCCTATCACTGCTGAGCCGTTGATAAGGTTTGACAAGACGATCAGTCTCCCTCATCAGCTTGCATTCAATGAGATCAATTTAAGGAATTAAAATTCGCCTATCACTTTACCATCGGCGATCCGTGATAAATTGATCCGGGTAGTCGTATCGATATTTTCGCTGAGAAAACGGACCGCGCCGTCTCCCATTAGAATATGGATGCCCCCTCTGTGGAGACTGCCGGCAAATCCCCAGCTATCCAGCTTTCCCGTAGCTGCTCCATCGACAGCGAAAATGTTGATGCCGCGATGTTCGAGACTAATACCCACCATGGTATGCCCGCGGTAACCCCAGGCAGTTGAGTTACCATTACGTACGGACCGGGTTGTCTCTGCCATGGCAATCGTATTGCTGGTTCCATCCACAACATCACGAACTGAGCACGTACTGTTATCACCAAACATGGCGCGCGTCGCCAGAGCGATGGAATTCCATTCAGCACAGGTTTGCCAGAGATTCGAGTTGGCGATGAAGTCATAGTTGGTTCTACCTGCACCGCTGTGCGTTGTATTGCTGGACGTGGGCGCATAACAGCTCTGCCCCGGTGGTATGCGTGTGGGATTCGGGTCTGTCGGGCACAGGAAAGCAGGCAGCACTTCCTGCACTGGAGCCAGATTACCATTCGTCGAAGGGTCATCTGCGTGTGTTCCAATCAGACCACTGTTACAACCGGAGACCTCCCACGTATACATCGTTCCGTTAAAGTTGAATTTGTTATAGAGTGGTGCCTGATCAAGAAATGGCAGTAACATCACCAGGCCCGAACTGTTCAAATCCGGTGTCGTACAACGCCCAATGTTTCCCGGTGGAAAAACGCGATGCGTATCGAGATAGTTATGCAGCGACAATCCCAGTTGCTTCAGATTATTTTTACAAGTTGAACGCCGGGCCGCTTCACGTGCCTGTTGAACTGCCGGAAGCAACAATGCAATCAGAATCGCAATAATCGCGATCACGACCAGCAACTCAATCAATGTAAATCCACGTTTCTGAAAATGTTCCCGCTTCATGTTTCACTTCCTTTTATGATATCAAATAGAGGAAAAAGACGAACCGCGATTTAAGAACTCCACACAGTAAAAACAGACTTTACTTTCAAGCGACTCACGGAACGCATTGATCGAAATTTCGGTCGACGACGGAATTTGAACCAGAACCAGCGAGCATTATTAACGCACTGTGTTTTGACGAGTATTTTTAGCGATCTCTATTTGAACGCTGGCTGAACAGCTGCAGAGAACTCGACGTTTTCTAATCGAACACTTTTCCATATTGAATGTTTTCCGAATTACTTTACAAACAAAAATAATCGCGGCCCATTCATTTTCAGACGGAACAATAGCACTATCAGACACACGCGCTGAGCGGGTTCAATTATCGCAGCCGGAATCGGACGCATTCGGCGAAACGGTGAAAGATCATTACAGCCCTGCCAGGCACCTGAAACCACCTATAGCTAGTGGGTGTCCCGAAAGTGGCTTCGTACGGAATTTTACGTGTTAAAGC
>NZ_CALFPF010000004.1 GCF_937919775.1 uncultured Gimesia sp. | reverse complement strand
AACCCCATTTCGAGAAATTTGTTTTTCCCTTCGGTCTTAGAGAAAAGGCTTTGACTCGTTTGTGAACCGACAACGGTTCTCAAAGCAGACAATTGATCATTAAAGTTGACTGGCGGGGGTTGGATGACCCTCTTAAACGGTCTCATTGGTGGATAAACCACAATAAAATCCAGGGAGGGATTGTTATGGCTCATTCGAGTCTGAAGGTAACTCTGCTTACCAGTCTGTTGCCGGCGTTTCTGCTGATGGCACCGACGGTACAGGCTGCGGAACCAGGTGCGGTTAATAATGCGGTAGTCCAGCAGGAAAGCCGATCCAAAGCATCGAAGTATAACCCGGTCAGCTGGTTGAAACAGAAGTTTTCCCAGCCCACTGGCAAACCAGCCAACATACAGCAGATCAGCCATGAGCAGGAAACCGTTTCCCGTCCTGCTGGTCAGAATCAGAGCTCGTTTGCACAACGTCCAAAACTCGGGCGTCGCAGTCCAGGTTATGGATATATCCAGCAGGTCAGCAATCAGCCGACCATCATTACCTCCGCACCCGGTCGTTTTGAGAATGCACAACAGGCGCGGCCCATCAGCTACTCGCATGGACATATCAAACATCACAAAAACTACACAGCAGCTCAGCCGATGCAATCGTCGGCTGGCATGAATGTGCTGCCCGGATATCCTCAACTGGGAGCGCCCATGTATCCCTCTCCCAAACCAGGGATTCCCGATTACGTCGGACGAACCGTGATTACCAACCAGGCGTTGGCTCCTCAGGAAATGTTGTACGCACACGAGTACAACGCGATGTACGGCCCTTATTACTACAACGTAAAAGGGGGCTGGATCTGGACGCCCTTCGGTATGCGTTCTCATGAACGATGGAAACTGGAAGGCACTCAGGTCAACGTAAAATACAAATCGGATTTCGGACTCTTCCCTCGCTTCATTCCTCCGTTGGTGCGGTAACAACTCCCGGGGAACAGGCTGTTTAAACCAGAAAACGTTTATCACTTTGAGTGACTCCGCTCAGAGATACGATCAGGAAATAATAACATGCATAATTTTACTTATAAACTGGCAGGCTTTGTTGCAGTGGCAGGGATCATCACAATCCTGTCAGCTCAAAACCTGCAGGCAGGTGAACCCGGCAGCCTGAAGCTGAACCAGAAAACCGCTTCACCTGTGAAACAGGTTGGCTACTTTCAAGACAAATGTGGTTGTAAGCAGAATCACGTTTATTCCTACTCGGATGGGGCTTCTTATCCGGGCGGTAGCCCAGGCGGCAACTGCCCTCACTGTCGTGCCGGCTCTGGTTCAAGAACATCTGCCGGGTTTGGGAAACGTGGTTCATTAGGCGAATTTTTCCGTTGCAAATTTGGATACTTTATTCCTACCGGATGTGGCGGTGGAGGTTGTCCTCCGATTGGACGTTACAAAATGACATACGCCGTTGATCCCTATCAGTTTGATTCACGGGACGGTCAGCTTTATGGCGCACAGGGTTATGGTGTTCCGATTGCTGTGCCGCTGGCTCCGAATGTGCGTCATACTTACAACTACGGTTGGGGCGTTCCTTCCAGCCGCTTGACTCCGGTAACTCGCATCGTTCAATAATTAAAAAACTATTATCCTCAATCGGGTCCAGGAAGATTGATATGAGAATTCTCAACGTGCATATGCTTGCAATTTTAGCAGTGACTGGCGTCATGGCACAAACTGCCTCCGATGCCAGCGCTGAAGAGATAACCACAGCAGGCCAGGGAGTAATCCAGCAGGTGGAACACGTTCGCGGCGGTGGCTACAGCTACAATTGCCCTCCCGGATATTCCAATCGCTATGACGGCGATGGGACTTATCGCAACTATAGCTCACGCGAAGGCCTGGCCTTTTTGCGAAAATGTCACACCTCGCCCGGGCATGGATGGTGTCCCCCTTCCGCGCAGATGATTCAAAGAACGCCCGTAGAATACCAGCGTTATTACTCGAATCAATACATGGGGCAGCAAGGTCCTGCAGGTATGGGAGCCGGTGGTGCGGGTGCTGGTACAGCCTACCAGCAGATTTATATGCCCACCGATACAACCCAACTCGGCTTCTACTATCAGACCGTTCCCACCTGGCAACCACGCGCAGGTATGATTCCTCCGCCACCGATCCCCAGCATGTACCACACACGTGACTGCCGTTCCTGCAGAGGACGTGGCTGCCAGCACTGTCGCGGACAACAACAATATGGTGGCCCCGTTTATTATTCCACCGGAAATCCGGGAACGCCGCAACCGGAAATGCAACCAGAACCGGAAGAAGCCACGCCGGTTGTACCGCCGGCTCCAGCTTCCAAATTGAATCAGGCTGCGTTCTTCCAGAAATAATTTTGAGTTCATGATTCATAGCAGACAACACAGTAGACGATAATGAGTCACCCCATGAGGATCTTCTGGGGTGGCTCTGGTTTAAGTGATCAGTGGGCGTCAAAATACCGGGTGTTAAAAACCATTGACAAAACCAGGACTTTAAAGAGTTACATTCAGCCCCTGTTTTCAGGGGTTTTTTTACGCCTTGACAGCACCACGCCTCCGACGAAACTGCGTGATACGCGTCGCGCGCGTAGGAAATTTTTCCGCATACTGCATTCCTTGCTCCCTGTGATTCCGGTCACTATAAAACCCGCTGGTTTGAACCACATTTGTGAAATCGCAGCTCGACCACTTCCCGCTGTGCACCTCGTTTTTGTGCCAGAAATGACCTTAACTGAACCAGTCCGAACCATAACGGGCCTTACCCGAACTACACCCGGCCTTAACCTGACCCAATTCAGACATTGACTCTCCCGCGCCCCTCGCGATGATCTCGCAAAGTTAAACAACGATTTTGTAACAAACAGGCAGACCAGCTTTACGAAACTCCTCAACAAACAAAAGACGGCATCAACGCCAGACCGGAATCCAGCCACCAGAAACCAACGCACGGCAGAAAAACAACCACGCGCCCGCAATTAAAATTTGTACCCCGCATTCTATCTGATATCATCAAACAGACCGGAGATGAACATCGGGAAGGGAAAAAGACGCCGTTCGTGTGCGACTCCTAAAAGTACCCTGACTATAATGTTTGTGCCTTTCGTGGTAGCAAAAAATGAATCCTTCCAGCATGAAAAAAACAGTCTGGTCCGTTTTGATTCTGCTAGGCGTGTTCGGCACACTCGCCGCTTACCGCATGGTGCAGGAAACCCGTGCACAAACAGCAACCATCAACGCGGTACTGGACTCGTTGCTGCAGGATGGTTGTCAAATTCAGGTGGAACGTTGTAATCATCCCTCCGAAGAGATGCCCCCGCCCACAACAATTGACGTCACTCAGGAGCTCCAGGCGTTGGTGACCCAATTGAAACAACTCAAATATCAGACACGATCGGGCTTCGACGTCCCGGCTTGCGGCGACAGGGTTGTACTCACGTCGCTCTGCGATCAGGAATACGCCGTGTGGATCTCTTCGTTTGGCGTCTTTCTCATCCCAGCAGACTGCGCTGCCCGGTATGCTTTCTTTAGTCAATCCAGCAGGAGTACAGATCAGAAAGTATTCCAACAGGCAACAACGTTCTTTGAATCGTTAGCAGGAATTCAGTACCGCGACCAGCGATGATCCTTTACAAAACAGAGAGCACAATAGGCAGGCCCGAATGCAATTCGGGCCGAGCGCAGCGAGCAGGATGTGTCAGGGGGAGCACGCCATCACCTGCACAGTTTGTGGCACTGTTGGCTTGCCAACAGTGATCAGGAATTCGCGTTGAAAGCCAACAGCAAGATACAAGGCCGCCCCAGTGACTCAATTCGCGACAGAAAACATTTGCCCCCCCGGATTCCCACAGGTATCATAAAGTCAGATTCCGTTTTTCTGAATCCGATCCGTTCGAGATCTCAATTTCTGACACTGCTTGCCGGCGGGCACACGGCTTAAGCGAAACGATTCTCATAATCTGAAAGCAGATTCGATGAAGTACGCCCTTTCGCCCCTGCGCCTGAATGCAATTGTGCTCGTGATCCTGCTACTCCCTGTGATCGCGACGGCGGCTGAACCAGCTTTACAGGAAAAATCAAAACAGGAAGCTGCAGACGACGTGACCTTGAGTGGTATCGTCGTGGATGAACAGGACAAACCGGTGCCCGGCGTGACGGTATTTATCGAATGGCGGTACCCGGAACAGGAGCGCGTGGAAACAAAAACCGACGAGCACGGGCGGTTTCTCTTGCGCCCCTCAAAAGAGAACGTGCGCGGCCAGATGATTCAGGCGATCACAGATTCAGGACAGAAGCTCGCGCAGGCTCGGATTTCGCGACGAAACGTTGATCAGGACCATGCTCAACATGATCTGCGACTGCAGTTGCAGCCTGCGCGACGTGTGGAACTGTATGTCGTCGACGCAACCGGTAAGCCCATCGCCAATGCCAAAACGGGCATCATCGGCGACTTCAGAGACTGGGGAACCAACACGACCGATGAAAAAGGGCGCGTCGTCTATCACGTGCCTCACGATGTGAAAATTGACTAGAAGCTGTCTCATAACGTCAAAAAAAGTGAACTGTTTGGCGTGATCTTTGCATGTAGCTTTCTCCTGAAAGGAGAATTTCTCATGTATATGACGCTGGTCTGGTGGCCCAAACGAAAACGGGTTTCCACAAACTCAGCGTCCAGGACGGAACGCCCGGTCGTTTTGACCGATAAACAATGGTCTTTAGTCGCAAATTTATTTCCCTGGACTCCCCCTTCCAAAAAAGGAGGACGTCCCAAGGCCCACCCACGAGATTGCCTGGAAGGCATTCTCTGGATTCTAGTGACAGGAGCGCGATGGAAAGATTTACCAAAAGAGTATCCCTCTAAAGCGACGTGCCATCGACGTTTCCAGCAATGGACGATCGAAGGACGGCTCTTATCTGCCTGGCAAGTCATCCTGGAACGAATGGATGATGCCGGCCAAATTGATTTCTCTGAAACCTTTGCTGATGGCACGTTTGCCTCGGCAAAAAAGGGGGTAGAAGAGTTGGCCCGACTCGTCGTGGCAAAGGCACTAAAATCATGATTTTCGTCGATCGTCACGGGACACCTGTGGCGATCGACACAGAATCGGCCAGCCGTAGCGAAGTCAAGTTGATCGAGCCGCTGCTTGCAAAAAACACATTGCAAAATCGACAACCCGAGCGACTGGTTTATGACAAAGCCGCCGACTCGGACCCGCTGCGCAAACGGCTGATGGAAAATAAGATCGATCTGATCTGCCCGCATCGAAAATCGAGAGTCAAACCGCCGACGCAAGACGGTCGAAAGCTCCCACGCTTCAAACGACGTTGGATTGTGGAACGCAGTATTGCCTGGCTGCACAACTATCGTCGCATTGTCACACGCTGGGAATATCACGATTACCTCTACGAAAGCTTTGTAATTCTCGGTTGTTTATTTACACTACTAAAAAGGTTTTGAGATGCCTTCTATGTGTTTGCTATCAGCGAGGGGCATGGTGCGGATTATAAAGCCTACGTTTTACCCCGTGGTCAGGCCGGAGACAAAATCACGAAGCCCCCCGCGATTCCCGATCATCCTATCCGCTTGACGCTCGACGGAACCCAGCCACTGCAAGTACAGCTGAAAGCAACGGACGGCACGCCGATCGCCGGTGCGAAAATCTATCCCTGGCTCCTGGAAAAGCCGGATCAGCCACAGGATCTGAACCTGTCCTATTTCATGAGTCTGGTGGAACAAACAACGGACGCCTCAGGAACAGTCGTCTTTAACTGGATTCCTCACTGGCAAAAATCGCCGCTCACAATCTGGCCTCAGGATAAAGAACATGTGATTCAACGGGGCAGCTATGATCCGAAAACGGGAGAGGGCACACTGACCATCAAACTGGAAAATCTGGTCCCCCTCGCAGGTCGAGTGACACTTCCCGACGGCTCGCCGGCAACAGGGATTTCGGTCTCCGCCTCCGGTGAGGGGTATCAGATTGACTCATTTCGATCAACGACGCAGACAGACAAGGAAGGCCGCTACGTCATCAAGGCGGCTCCCGGTATGGTGTATCTTGTTGTCGTGCATGACAAAAAATGGGCGTCCAGGCCGCACACCGGTTTTCCGCTCTTGTCGGGCAAGCCCATCGAAAATCTGGATTTCCAACTCCGCCCCGCGACCCGCTTATTTGGTTGCGTGACCGTCGGCTCCCAGAATGAACCAGTGAAAGGTCAACGAATTGATGTCTATCAATACGGGCAGGATGTCAACAACATGCAGGGGGTGAAGCTTCCCAATCCGAAGAACAGTCACAAATGGGTGCAGCCAATTACCGTGCATAACACGTCGACAGACGAAAACGGGAAATTCGAATTGTTTGTCGGCGATGGCAAGTTTGATATTCGTGGCCCCGCACAGGTCGCCGTTCAAAAAATAGACACCATTCAAAAATTTGAAATCGCCGGCGAATCGGAAAAGGAGTTCAATTTTCACGCCGTCCGACCGGAGAAAGGAATTCTGGAAGGAACCATCGTCACAGGCGACCCGCCTCAACCGGTCCCGGAGGCCGAGATAACCGGAATCTATCGCGCCAGCCTGGCAAGCGGCGATATGAAATCGACGTCAGACAAATCAGGAAAGTTCAAAGTCGAGCGCGAACTGCACCGCACCGTAATTTACGCCCGCAGCAAAGACAAAAAACTGGCGGGAGTCGTCGAGATCGGCCCCGATGAGAAAACGGTGACCGTACTTCTTCGTCCGCTGGGGAGCGCTTCCGGCCAGCTTGTCGATGCGAAAACGAAAGAGCCGATGCCGGAACGAGAAATCAGCTATGGCGTCAAAGTATACATCGGCGCGAACAGTAACTCACCGTTTCGAACCAGTTTTGGCGGAAAGACCACAACCGATCAAGCAGGGCGGTTTGAGATCGTCAATCTGGTTCTGGGGCAGAAATACGACATCAATCTGGTGAATCGCCCTAAAGATCAACCCAACAGAATCAGTTGGCGGACCGTGGACACGGTGAAAGCGGAAGACAGTCAGCCGCTCGCCCTCGGCACTGTGGAAGTCTCTCCACCTCCGGCTCCTTATAAGCCTCCCACGCTGGAAGAACGGATCACCGCCGCATTCAATGCGAAGGGCACGCCCCTTGAACGCTTCACGCGATCAAAACAGGATGCCAAAATCACGATGCAGCATCTACTGATTCTGTTCGGCGAACCCAAAGGAGACGCTGTCCAGCAGTGGATGAAACTGCGATACGAAGATCAGGACGTGCGCGAGGCCTTGAATTCATTTGTCGTTTTGGCCATCGACACGTCTGGCGACAAGCGGGCTGCCGCTGAGGAACTCGCCAAAACGCTGGACGAAAATCTCGAGGGGGTCCATGCGGACTTCTGCATCGTCGCAGTAGACGAGCAGGGGAGACGCCTGGCGAACGCCGACATCGGCGCGCTTTCGTCCGATGGAAAAATCAGCCAAGAAAAATTCCTCACGTTTCTGAAAGCGTATACCGTGCCGACACTCGACGCGCAAGAACTGCTGGCGACCGCGCTCAAACAAGCGAAAGCAGAAAACAAACGCATCATCATTCAGGAAACCGCCACCTGGTGCGGCCCCTGCCGACTGCTCTCCCGATTTCTGGATAAAGAACGCATGGTATGGGAGCGTGACTACATCTGGATCAAGATCGATCACCGCTGGTCCGGTTCCGACGAGATGATGAAAACCATGCGCGCCGGTGCTCAGGGCGGCATTCCCTGGTGGGCCATTTTAGATCAGGACGGCAAAGTGCTCGTGACCTCCAATGACGAGGAAGGCACGAACATCGGTTTCCCCAGCGAGCAAAGCGACCGCGCCCATTTCCGCACGATGCTCGAAAAAACTGCCATCCGCCTCACACCCGCAGACATCAACACGCTCGTGGAAGCGCTGAAGCAGGATGAATAACGAACCCGTTCAATTCGGTTATTCTGAAGAGAGCAGATACCGCGATGCAGTTCCATCACCCTTCAGAAACACTCCGAAATCTCAGGACAATATGATGCGCTCGACCCACTTCCTCCTGCTGACACTGTGCTTCGCCTTCCCCGGCGTTGGCTTCGCACAGGTACCAAAACAGGCGGTTCCCATCGTCGCACAGAACCAGTCGATCCAGGAAACCCTCGATGCCCAGCCGGGGCGGATGCTGTTTCTGCCGGCCGGCGATTACGAAATTTCGGCGAAACTGGTTTTTCGCAGCGATGGCAGCGGCCTGTATGGGCCGGGGCGCATTATTCAGACGAATCCGGACGCCTCGTTTTTCGAAATCGAACATCGCGCGGGCGTGCAGTTTCGCGATATTGTATTAACGCGGCCGGAAGGAAAACAGACCACTGCGACGGAAGCAATCAACGCGCGAGAGTGCCAGGATCTGGTACTGGATAATGTGACGGTCAAAAATCACCGCACCCGCTCCGGCGTGTT
>NZ_CALFPF010000003.1 GCF_937919775.1 uncultured Gimesia sp. | reverse complement strand
TCAGGCAAACCAGGAAACAGGTTTCAATTCGTTTTTCATCCGAAATGTCAAATCGCGCGATGCGTCCGACGGAGTTCAGCGGGGAGGCGCTGCCGTTATCCTTGGCGAATTCGCCATTCATTCTGAGTAACGCCTGGGGAATCGTGCCGGGAAAATCATTGAGTTCGTCACTTCCCAGGTCGCCATATTCATTCACAAAATTGATTTCCGAGAAATACCGGCGCCCTCTCATGATGAGGTTGGAGTTCTGGTCAATTGTTTTTAACGATGAAGCCTGCAGCATCGAACCGATGATCTGTTCGGGGCGTAAGCGAACCAGGGGGAACAAAGCCCAGTCGCCGGTCGCATGTTCAATTTGCTCGGGTTCATCGTTTGCCGCTGTGGAAGACAGATGAAACGGTTTTGAAGCCACAATAATTTGAATCATCCGTTTGATATCATATCCGTTTTCACGAAAGTCCTGACCGAGAATATCGAGCAGATCGGGCGCAGACTGAGAGAGGTCCGTGGGTGCAGGCAGATCGTCAACGGGGTTGATGTAGGGGACTCCAAATAACAGTCCCCAGATGCGATTCGCCGAGGCCCGTTCAAATCTTCGATTTTGAGGATGCGTAACCCACGCAGCCAGCTTCTCGCGCAAGGTACCCTCTTGAGGCAGGCACTCGTTCAGAAAGGGAACCTGCGGAGAAACGGTGCGTTTTTTCAGAGTTTCACGATCTTCTACTTCGTAGGCCAGTTTCTTATTTGACCGCACGCCGAGTACCTGGATTTCAACCTGCCCGTAAAAGGCGGTGAGACCTTCAAAGTCGGCCTGTTTCCAATGGTCAAACGGATGGTCATGGCATTGGGCGCAATCAATCCGTTGCCCGAGAAATGCGCGCACCGTACTTCCGGTCAACTTAGTGCGATCGAGATTTCCGTCTGCGACCGCTTGTGTAATATAATTTGTTTCTGGATCACCGGTCCAAAGTCCTTCCCCCGAGATCAGCTTTCTGACCAGTTCATCGTAAGGCGTATTGGCCTGAATCTGTTCGCTCAACCAGGCTTTGAACCGGTCGCGGCGGAAAATTACAAACTGACCCTGAGAAACTCCGACATATGCCCGCGTCAATCGTTCGGAGAAATAGTCTGCGAAGCGGCGGTCTTCCAGAAGTTTCTGAGTCCAGCGTTCCAGACGATTATTCCCCTGCATATTTTCGAACTCACGGATTTCCTCCAGTGAAGGGATTGTGCCATGCAGAGCCAGCGAAAGTCTTCTGAGCAAGAGAAAGTCATCAGCAATTTCAGACGGAGCGGTTTCTTTTTCCGACCATTGCTTTTCAAAAAACTGATCAACCTGTTCGACCGTTTTAGTGAAAGAAGTTCCTTCTGTCAGAGCAGGGGCTTTGAGGGAACTATTAACGGGGCTGCTGGAAGCCCAGGCAACCAACGAAACGACCAGACCGACAACACAGAAGGGCAGGCAGGCAATTTTCCAGTTGTGAGAGCTTCGCTTCATGAAATGGTCTCTGAATAAATGTGAACGCACTCCCATTGAGCGACAGCAGAAATCTCTCGCTCATTCAGTTAATCATACCAGATTGGTAATTCGAAAGTTTCAGTGAATTCTTGAAACTCAGGACTTTTTTCTGAGTACCATTAAAAGAGAGGCAGGCAAGTCTTCCCGTTTGCTGCTCGATACATCGGATAATTTCTGCTATAAGTTGGACTTACCTAATTGCAGGTGATACTTTGAAAATGCATGCTGATTCCGGGAAAGCCTTACAGTTACGATCAATGGCCCGAAATTCTGAGAATCGGTCGGAGCTGCCTGTGAATGAAAACACGATGCCAGAGAATGATTCTAATGGTGCACATACGGGGAGTTCTGAGACTGCATGTGAAGTGAGGGACTTTGTTTCGGATGAAGTCGATTCGGAGTCAGTCACCTCTGAGATTGCTCAGTTTTATCCCGATGAAGTTGTGGGAAATATTCCTCCGTTTCCCCATCTACTGCGTCATCCCATAAAAGCTGCGTTCTGGATGGGGCGCATGCTGTTTGGCATTGCGTGTCTGGTTTTCTTTCTGGCACTGATCGCCGCGGTCCCCATTGTCAACTTTATTGCTTTGGGCTATCTGCTGGATGTCGAGGGGCGCGTAGCGCGAACCGGAAAGATCCGTCTGGCGTTTCCTTTGCTGGATATCGCACCGCGTCTGGGAACGATCGTCATTGGTGTGGCGCTGTGGCTCATTCCCTTGTTTTTATTAGCGGGAGCAGCCGCCGACGCCCGGTTGATTGAACCGGGAGGCCAGAGCGATCAGACGCTGCATCTGCTGACATTGCTTGCCTCGATTGCGATTTCGATTCATCTCTGTCTGTCTTTAGCACGCGGGGGCACGTTTTTCTGTTTTGTTCGCCCCTTCAAAAATGCAATCTGGTTGTTCAAACAGATTCGATCCGGTGGTTACTTTGAACGGGCCGCGCTAAATGTCAGTTCGTTTTTCGATTCACTCAAACTGGGCAGAAATTTTTCCCTGGGTCTGCGCGGTTTCCTGGGAGCGTTTTTGTGGCTGGTGATTCCGTCCCTGATGTTTGCGGCGGCCAGCTCGCCGGGGGGAGGTCAGGGAGGTCCGGTCGCAGTCACTCTACTGGGCGGATTCACTCTTGTGATTGTCCTCGGCTGGCTGCCTCTGTTGCAGGCCCATTTTGCCGCTGAGAATCGTTTTTCTGCGATGTTTGAACTGCGCACCATCAGACGTAAATTCAAACGTGCTCCCTTGGCGTGGATGTTATCGTTAATTTTAGTTTATGTTCTCTCGCTGCCTCTCTATCTGTTTAAGGTGGCTGCCTTGCCACGAGACGCCGTTTGGGGAATTACGCTGATTTTTGTCGCAACCATTTATCCGACCAAACTGTTATTGGGTTGGGTTTATTATCGTGCTTCCACCCGCACCAAAAATGCCTGGTTTGGTTGGCGCTGGTTAAGTCGTACGATCATCTTTCCGCTGTTAGCCGTTTATGTTTTCATTCTGTTCTTTACACAGTTTATCGGAATTCATGGCAGTGGTGTGTTGCTGGAGCACCATTTATTTTTATTGCCGATTCCTTTCTGAACTTCCTGGCCTCAGCCTTTAAGCCTCGTGGTTTTCCTGCTTTGTGGAAAATGCGCCTTCCATTCTGCCGTCTGATCTCAATTGCCCATTTTAAACCAGACGTGTTTATTTCCCAGGGTAAGTCTGTTTTTCAAAAAAACTTTTCGCCTTTTGAAAATCAGCAAGATAAGATTTTAATAGACGCAGAAGAGGATAAAATGAAAGTGTGCTCGGCACACGTTCGCATTCTATCGCAGAATTGATCCGGTTTTCTTCGAGAAATCCGGTTTAAGGATATGCGGGGAAAAAGTTCTTTTTTCTCGCACACACGTTCGCATCATTTCCTGGCTAAGCGTGTTGCCTTTAACGGAACGGAGGACAATTGCGCTTGCCATTCTTTTTGAAAAGGCAGGACGAGCGATGAACGAATACAAGGTAAACGACGTTAGGAATGTGGCATTGGTCGGCCACGGGGCTGTTGGCAAAACAACTGTAGCCGATCTGATGCTTTTTCAAACTGGTGCCTCTACCCGTCTGGGGTCTGTAGATGATGGCACGAGTCTGCTGGATACCGATGAGGAAGAAATTGATCATCGGATTTCTATCGCGTCCACTCTGATTCATTTCGATTATGGTGGCCACCATATCAATCTGATTGACACTCCTGGTTATCCTGATTTTATCGGGCAGGTCTCCGGCGCTTTGCGGGCCGTCGAGACGGCTTTGATTCTGCTGAACGCCGGTCATGGCGTTGAAATCAATGCCTTACGGGTTTCTAAAATGTCTCAGGAAGCCGGCATTGCCCGGATGATCGTACTCAATAAATGCGACGCTGAGAATATTGACTATGAATCCCTCATGGATTCCATTCGTGAAACATTTGGCGCTCACTGCATCCCCATTAATCTGCCGGTGGGACTGGGAGCCGATTTCAAAGCCGTGCATAGCCTTGTGAAAAAATCGAATGCACCGGAAGCGGTGATCGGAGACCCTGAAGCGACGCGCCAGGCATTGATTGAGGCCATCGTAGAATCCAATGAAGCCATACTGGAACGATTCTTTGAAGGAGAAGAAATCAGTGCTCAGGAATTGTCTGCGAATATTCCGAAAGCAATGGCCGCAGGAACTTTGATTCCCGTATTATTCATGAGCGCCAAAACCGGTGTCGGCGTGGCGGAATTCATGGATGCAATGTCGAACTATACGTTATGCCCGCAGGATATCCAGCGCATGGAACAGACCCGGGATGGGCGTGCCGTCATGCTGGATCCCTCGCCTGATCAACCGTTTGTCGCACAAGTCATTAAAACCCGTATCGATCCTTTCATTTCTAAAATGAGTTATTTAAGAGTCTTTTCCGGCAAGTTGAGCAGAGATTCCTCCGTCGTCAACGTGCGCACCGGAAAACCGGTCAGATTCAATCAGTTGCTTGATGTGCAGGGCGGAAAACAGGAACCCGTGGACGAAGTTTCGGTAGGAGATATCTTCGCTGTTTCGAAAGCCGACGACTTGAAGCTGGGAGATACCATCACCGCAGACGCGAACGGGGATGGACTCTCGCTGCCTGAAATCATATTTCCGCATCCCGTTGTGGGTCTGGCGGTCGAGCCGAAAAGTCAGAATGATCAGCAGAAGATCTCCGGTGCGCTCCATAAAATTGAAGAAGAAGACCAGACATTCCATGTGATTCACGACGATGAAACGCATGAAATGGTGATGCAGGGCATGAGCGAGCTGCATTTGAAAATCATTCAGGAACGACTCCTGCATCGTGATAAAGTGGAAGTCATCACTCATCTGCCCAAAGTGCCGTATCGAGAAACGATTATGGCAACGGCGGAAGGCAGCTACCGTCACAAAAAGCAATCGGGCGGAGCAGGGCAGTTTGCTGAAGTACATCTCAGACTCTCTCCCATGCCGCACGATGTGAAGCCCGAAGAATACTTCATAAAAGAAAACTTTGATCATCTCAGGTCTTATCACTATGACCCTGAATTCAACTTTGCTTTTGTCGATCGGATTTCGGGA
Source organism: uncultured Gimesia sp. (assembly GCF_937919775.1). Classification (GTDB taxonomy): domain Bacteria; phylum Planctomycetota; class Planctomycetia; order Planctomycetales; family Planctomycetaceae; genus Gimesia. The sequence goes on along the minus strand of NZ_CALFPF010000003.1, from coordinate 176 downwards.
GGCTCGATTCCCAATCAATTTATTCCTGCTGTCGAAAAGGGCGTACAGGAACGCTTGAAACAGGGTGTGATTACGGGCTGTCAGATCCAGGATCTGGTTTGCGAAGTCTACTTTGGCAAAGACCATCCGGTGGACAGTAATGAGACGGCCTTTAAAATTGCCGGCAGTAAATGTTT
>NZ_CALFPF010000002.1 GCF_937919775.1 uncultured Gimesia sp. | reverse complement strand
TGTCAAACGGCATGCTGGTATCGAGGGGAACATAATCGACGCCGATCGCCTGCAGTTTTTCCGCATAGGTGTCTCGGAGTTCCTTGAGTGCTTCGAGGTAGTCCGCTTTCATTCCTTCGGCATCCAGAACCATGGAGTCGCCGGCTTCCGGTTCTTTTAAATCAACCATGCCTTCAAAGGGGAAAAAGACCTCGGCTTCATCCAGAATCTGGAAGACGATGACATCGTGGCCGGCATAACGAAGACGTTGCAGGCTGTCCAAAACCTGTTTCTGATCGGTCAATAAATCCGAGAAGATCATGAAGAGACTGCGATGTTTAACCATCGAGGCAATCTGCTGGATATTCTGTGAAACTTCTGTCGTACCAGAGGGTTGTGAATTTGCCAGCATCGCCAGAATATTTCCCAGTTGACCGCGTTTACTGCGTGCCGGGAGAAAGTTCTTGATCCGGTCACCAAAGGTAATCAGACCGACCGGGTCCTGTTGATGAATCATCATGTAAGCCAGTGAGGCGGCCAGGCAGATGGCGTAGTCGAATTTTGAAAGCTGCTGGCGATAGGTGTAAGCCATGCTCTCTGACAGATCCAGTACCAGATAACCGGTCAGATTCGTTTCCGCCTGGTACTTTTTAATGTAATAGCGGTCGGTTTTGGCGTAAACCTGCCAGTCGATGTCGCGCGGGTCGTCCCCCTGGGTATAACGCCGATGCTCACTGAATTCGACGCTGAATCCATGATACGGGCTGGCGTGCAGACCACTGAGAAAGCCTTCCACAATGAATTTTGCTCTCAAATCAAGGCGCGCAACTGTCTGGATGACTTCAGGTTTGAGATATTGTTCCGCATTTGCCATCGATGATGAACTCCCCTCTGGATAACGCCTCCACTATAACAGTTGAGCGTCTGAATGTCCCGGTCCGTTTAATTCTCTTTTTGAGGAGCGAGAGGAACGATAAAATCATTTATGCGGTCTGGTGGGAGAATGGTCTATACTCTTGAACATTTTGTAGCACTCGTATAATCTGGAAGTAAGACTCCGGGTAAGATAATCGGAATCTTAAACTTGCTTTGAAAGTGGAATAGAGTAGGTTTACCATAGGTGACGTTGCGGGAAATGCCTCTTCTTTGAAACGGGGAGCGATGGCAGTGCCCGGTCGTTACTAATATTAATAAAAGCAAAAAACGGTACTGCATTTGCCCAGATGCTATGTTAATCTGACAACGCGCAGCGCCGCAGGTTGATTTTAATACCATTCGTTCTCATATAAAAAAATGCTTCTGATTTCATCTACATGCAACAACTGATTCTATTCATTTTGCAGAAGCATTCATGATTTTATTATCTGACTATCATTAACGTTATTACTTATCCAGTTACAGGGATTTATTATGTCAAACGACATAACTTCGGATGAACGCAATAATAATCGTTCCGAGATACCATGTCCGCTTTGTAATGAGATGGTTCGCACTGGCCTCGTTCGCTGCTGGAATTGTGGTTCGTTCATGCGCGAAGATATCGCAGAAGCATATCGCAAGATGCAGGAAAATCCGGCGCCGATGATTTTCAGTCAACTGCCGGACGACTCTGAGGATTCCGCCGAAGCAAACTCCCGCACTTCCACTGCCACGATGACCGGATATTCCGATCGCGATGATGACGATTTCATATTGGATAAAAGTATTGCCGTCACGGAATATGAAGCGTCGGATGATGATTTTCAGCTGAGCGGCAATAAGCAGGGCAGCGACGAGAGAGAGCCGGAAACCATTCCCCTGGCCAGAGAAGAAACTCCCGAAGAATCAGCACAGAATACAACAGCCGAGGAAGCAGCCGAAGCAAAATCGAAACAAATCAAGGAGGCACCTGCTGAAGACCATTCGGTGGCGACGGGAGGGGACGTCTTATTGAATGTCGCGATGGAAGAGGAAAAAGAGGATAAAAAACGTCGCAAAGGCGCCGGGCGGAAACGACGGCGTCGGGCCGGAAAAATGGACGGGGGGATCGTTGTTTATTGTCCGAACGGGCATCGAATTCGTGTTCGCGAAGAATATCGGGGTTCTGCCGGTAAATGTCCCGCCTGTAACGTCCTGTATCTCGTCCCCCTGGCAGCAGGCACAAAAGACGGGGAAGCAGCCGAATCAACGGGTGATCAGGCTGCGCAGGCAGGCGAAACCGCCGCGACTGAGGGGGTTGGTGCCGGCTCTTATACCCATTGGTTGAAAGACATCAAGTTACATGCCGTTGATCCGACTAAACTCAAATTGAAGCCCAACAGTCTGGAAAAAACATTTACTACGGTCGATCTGGCAATTTCTCCGGAGAGTATGCTGATCCTGGGGTTGGTGAAAGCGGGGCTGCTGGGCGGCGGTTCGAAGGAGAAACAGGAAAAAGCCAGAGCCGACATTTCGCAGCATCTGCGTGAAGAAAAAGACATAGCGGAACTCCCTGCTGCCAGCGTGCAGATTATCAAAGGAGATCAAATTCCGACTGTGCGAGTCGCATTTCCTACGATGTATGACCATGAATCGGTTTTCGCGGGAGTGCCTGTCTTTGGAAAAGGGCGGATTGCGATTGCATTGCCGAAGCAGGAAGACGCGAAAGAAAATCAGTATTTGACCTTTTCTTTGACCGAGTATCGCAAGTTTTATGCTGCCATGTCTGAACTCTTTGGTCTGAAAACTCTGGGGCAGGATTCCGGGATCCCGTTGACGGATCAAATCAAAGCAGTGACCTGTCACTACAGCGAACAGTCTTTCGAAGTGCTGGATAACGAACACCTTGATTTTTATGAAGCGGATTCCGAAATCAAGTTGAATCTTGCAGGGAGACAGTGTCAGGCCTGCCAGTTGATTGTGAGTGAAGATTCCCGAAAGAAAGAGCGAATCGGGGGCAAAACGGGTAAAGGGATTGCCAAAACAAAATGCCCCAAATGCAGCGAAAAGTTCGGCAACATTTCACTCTGGCAGATCGCCCCGGCTGAGGTGACGGAACCGGCTCCCGCGAAATAACGGTGTAGAGCGGGCGTGGGGATTGATTTCTTCTGCCGCTTACTCGATATTCAGTATCCGGGCTGAAAACGCCTGTTTCTCAAATTTCAGGGCCGTTTGTGCCCTTGTTCGATGCGGTCTCGCTAGTCGCGATCCGGATCATTTGCGCGTATCGATTGCAGAACTTGTTTCTGCAGTTACAATGCCTATGATTCA
>NZ_CALFPF010000001.1 GCF_937919775.1 uncultured Gimesia sp. | reverse complement strand
CATACGATGGTTTTTCGTAACAAAGCCGTCTATGTAAATTCTCTGTTTCCGCTTCACGTTCCACCAGGCCGGGGGATCCATGTCATGGTGTAATAATTGTGGGACCTTTCGACTTCGGTCAAAATTCATATCCGGATCACGCAGGGAATCGAGAACCACTCCAAAGATCACCGAATTGGTTGTGCCATGTGTGGTTCCCAGCGGGATTCCCAGCGCAGCTAAATCCATATGACTCAATTTCTTCAACTGCTGCAGTTTAATTTTACTTACATCTTCAGTCAGTGTGTGCAGCGCCACATGACTGTTCGGCGCGCCGGGAATCACAGCGCCTGCCACTTTTCCGCCATGGCAGTTGAAACAGTTCATGACCCAGTTCTGTTCCGGAGTGACGACATATCCTAAAGGAGCCGCTTTGACATCAGGACGTTCCATGATTCCGTAATACGAAAAGATCATACTGCGACGTTCTTCCGGTGACGCCTGTTTGGCTTTCTCCTGCAATTCCGGCGGCCAGACTTTCCAGAGATCTTCAAATACCGCCTGATCAAAATCAGGTGGTAAATACGCTTGGGATGTCAACCGGCGATATCCACGTTCGGCCGGGGTTTCTTCCGCAGCCAGTGGGAAAATAGAACCACAGGACAAACACAAAATACAGATCAAACGACAGAGAGTTCGCATGGAATCTTTCTTCTTGAAATTCTATTCATTTGAAAATGAGACTACGGAAGAAATGGGAACAACATCTTAATATTTTCATCAGTCAAGGGAGATCCATATTCGCAGGGTTCGTAAGCTTCGATGAACTGGATCTCTTTACCCCGTTTTTCTCCATAAGTCTGGATTATCAGATCGCGATATCGGTCTGCCAGAGGAGCAATCCGGGCCTGCATCTTGCCACTCAGCCAGGCTTTCCGCTCTGATGCTTCAGACGGCACTTCATCTTCATAAAAATGGTTATAAGGCAGCCAGTCATAAAACTGAGAACGATGGCAATCAAGCGCATCCACCAGCCGATCCCACACAGGTTCTACATCAACCACGACAGTGGGAGAGAAGGGGTAAGGGCGCGTGAAATGATCAGATAAATACGCGATTACAGGGTTCTTTCTCAGTGCCGGGACATCAGGGACGATGGGAGGCACCGTCACCATATAGGCGGCGTCACAAACCAGTTGTGAGGTATACCGGTGATCGGGATGATAATCATTGGGTCGGTGAGTCAGAATCAGATCGGGCTCGAACGTGCGAATCAGGCGAATGATCTCGAAACGGGCTTCAATGGTCGGTTGCAAATATCCATCCCTGTTTCCGAGTACATCATATTCCACCCCCAGCGATTCTCCTGCAGCAGTGGCCTCAGCCCGTCGAATTTCGGCTAACTCAGGGCCAGAAAGTCGTTGATGGCCTGATTCCCCGTTGGTGACACTCACGAACTTCACGACATGCCCTGCCTGCTGGTATAAAGCAGCTGTCCCTCCCGCTTTGATGTCGCAATCATCCGGATGAGCGCCAAAAACCAGGATTCGTAACGATTGATCTGCCATAGAGTTCTAAACCTTCACCCAATTATATAGAATAACACCAGTTTGACGAGGATGATTTTCCTTCAACAATAGTACTCTAGTTGTACCGGAAGGGTTTCGGATTCTCCAGTATGAACGAAACGCTGTGTTGAACTTTTGACCGGTATTTTGTGTCCATCCAGTAAGTTCATTTTGAATTGCTGTTTTTCTGAGGATATGAGCAAATGTCATTACCTGTGATTGATAAAAAAGAGGAAATCTATGAAGATCCTCTTGATCTGATGGATGAAATCGATGTGCTCAAAAAAGAAAAAGACGCAACGCTTCTGGCTCACTTCTACATCGATGGCGATATCCAGGAAATCGCTGATTTTACAGGAGACAGCCTGAAACTGGCACGCGACGCCGTGAACGTGAAGACATCCACGATTGTCTTCTGTGGTGTCCATTTCATGGCCGAATCAACCAAGATTTTGAGCCCGGAAAAGCGAGTTCTCTTGCCGGATCTCAATGCCGGCTGTTCTCTGGCTGACAGTTGCCAATATGACGATCTGGATCAGTTTCAGAAAAAACTTCGTGCAGAAGGCCGCGATTTCGAAACGGTTGCCTATATTAACACCACTGCCAAAGTCAAAAGTCTGTGCGACTGGATTGTGACGAGTGGAAATGCACGGGAAATCATTGATCGCGTCCCGAAAGGGAAAGAAATCTTATTTGTGCCCGACCAACACCTGGGGCGTTACCTGCAGGAAGTCACCGGCCGCCAGATGATTCTGTGGCCCGGAGCCTGTATGGTTCACGAAATCTTCAGTGTTCAAGACCTGCTGCGTGCCAAAAAGAATAATCCGGGTTCTCTGGTCTTAGCGCACCCGGAATGTCCCCACAAGATCCTGGAAGTGTCCGATTTCATCGGGGGTACCGAGAAGTTACGGCAATACGTCATGTCGATCAAAGAACCGGGAACCTTTCTGATCGCCACAGAAGCCAACATGATTCACCCTTTGCACAAATCGGCTCCACAGCATACCTATATTCCCGTTCCGGGAATAATGACTTCCACAGGTGAAACCTGTGCCTGCAATCGTTGTCCTCACATGGCGTTGAATACGTTGCAGAAGGTCCGTGACTGTCTGAAATTCGGCAAACCGGAAATTGAATGGCAGCCCTATTTCGACAAGGCAAAAGAAGTCCTGCAACGCAGTCTGCTGCAGTAGCTCTGCTCCGTGCATCTGCAAACAAAACATGCT